>NZ_JAAHFZ010000204.1:0-1032 GCF_010672795.1 Moorena sp. SIO1G6 | reverse complement strand
GGTAATCGTTAGATCTAACCGAAAACTGAAAGGACAGATTCGGTTGATACATAATCACGTTTTGCCAAGATTTGAGATTCATTTTCTAGTAGACCATGGAACCGTAGAAATACCATCTGAACTCAAGAGTGTAGGAGTAGACAAGGGATACACCGAAGCTTTCTATGATTCGGATGGTCACGCCCATGGGAAGGGACTAGGGAAAGAAACTACCAAGAAATCAGATAGAATATGTGCCAAGAATCGCAATAGAGGGAAACTATGGGCACTTCATAGAAAGCTAGAGGAACTAAATCCATCTAGATCTGCTCGAATACTGAAAAACAATCTTAGTCGAAAGACAGAAAATAAACGCTACAGACAAAATCAATCGGAACTTAAAGCCATTATAGGAGCCGCTTCTAAATCTCTTTTTAATGGTGAATCGTTGAAAGTTTTTGCGGAAGATTTAACACAACCAATAAAAAATAAACGTCAGTCCAAGGCCATGTCCCGTAAGCTTAATAGTTGGATGAAGGGTCAAATGCGGGACTCCTTACAGAAGTGGGCTAATTGGACTGGGTCGGTTGTTACAGAAGTTCAACCTAGTTACACGTCGCAAATTGACTCCGTGACTGGAACCCTATTAGGGAAAAGGAGCGGGGACAGTTTCACCAGGTTTAATGGGGTCGTGTTACAGGCTGACCACAATGCTGCCAAAAATGTCCTTAGCAGAGGTACGGATCAGGACATTACTCGGTACATGAGTAAGACCGAGGTGCAGGCAGTGTTGTTGCGTCGTACCGCGCGTTTCTTGGAAGGGATGGGACTGAGTTTGCTTGATGCAATTGAGCTTGGATTGCTTGATTGTAAACATGAGCTTTGCTCGGGCTTTCAAGGAACTCCTGGTCGGGATGCCAGGAACGTCTAAATAGATGGGTGGCAGGCTTAACTCCAATTGCCGATGACCACCCCTCACTTAGACCACAATAAAATGCACCTTGACCGTCTTATCCGGGATTATCCCGATTAATTACGGTTTAAGAGTATCCC
>NZ_JAAHFZ010000203.1:0-1044 GCF_010672795.1 Moorena sp. SIO1G6 | reverse complement strand
GCGGGATAGAGACTTCCACATCCAGATTACGACCCGTGGAGTGACTATTACTAACCGACAGCCAAACCACAATCCGTAATCTAGTAACTTACTGGTTATTTTGAGTGGCATTGCCACCCACTTACCGCCCATTTAAACACCCCACTCGAAATGCGCTGTACTCATTTTTGATAGCTTCAAGCTTTGCATTGAGCCGGATAATTTCAAAGTATGAGAAACAATGCATAGCGAGAGCTATTACGGCGAGTAGTGCAAAGAAACTACGATTTTCCATAGCACTAACCTAAGTACACTCTGTAACAGCGACCGGTGGCGATACCGGTTTGATTCTTTTGAGTTTTTATGTCTATGAATGCGGACTTACTTGACTTTATCTTCGGGAAACTACCGTCGGGTGATAGTGAGAATGTGCTGAATGTTGGCAACAGTTGCCACTCAGTTGGTGCGCTGTCGCAGTGACCAGTTACGGTCACCGCAGTCATATCAGATAGACTTGAAGCAGATTCAAGTGAACGGTTAGGGGTACGTTTTCCACCCCTGTTGCGACGGGTACGTGTGTCTGACGTACCTATCGCATTTTCAGGCAAAGACATGTTTTAAATGTGTCCTCATTGTGTTTTGAGTGTGTAATAAACACGTTATAACACAATTATAAGCATGTCAACCCCAAAACTAAAAAACCTAGGCTTAAAGCTCCCAGACTATGAGTATCAAGCCTTAGAGGAGTATTGCATGCGGACACATCGTGGCAAAACAGAGGTTTTAAGGGAACTTATTCGGAGTCTTCCAACATATCGGGAACCAAAAGAACTAGCCATTCCCGAAATCGGCGAAGATGTTCCCAGCGGGGAGAACCAGGCATAGCGTCTTTCCCATGAGCGGCGAGATACTGCTCAATTAACTCATTCGCGCCATTGATTTTGTAATTTAGTTCCCGTAATTCTTGCGAGCCGGTCTTTTGACCGGTTTCGTTTTGCCAATACAGCTCGTCTGGTAGTGCAAGCTGATGCCCGATGTCTAGCAGACGACCATAATGTAGCTCCC
>NZ_JAAHFZ010000202.1:0-1056 GCF_010672795.1 Moorena sp. SIO1G6 | reverse complement strand
TGGGGACAGATACTTCCGCTGCACATAGCCGACACCGCTTTCGACGATTCCTTTTTCATGACCAGCACCGGGTGAACAGTAGTGGCTCTCATACAAGTAGTAGCCACGAAACTTCAGAAAGCTCTCCTGCTCAACCCGATTTTTGCCACAGAGTACTTTGTGGACTGCACTCTTCAGGTTGTCATAGGTCATGCGCTTGGGTACGCCGCCGAAAAACTCAAAGGCCTTGGCTTGGCCTTCGAAGAAGCACTCCTGTTTCATGCTTGGATAGGCTCGGACGAACATGCGTCGCGAATAGCTCAACCGCGTCACCAACAATTGTACTTTGACACGCTTTCCATCCAGTATCACGGACCCTTCGCCCCAGTCGACCTGACCATCTTCTCCCGCTTCATAGCTCAATGGCAGGTAGAACTTGGGGCGATTCTCTCGCTTTCGTACTTGGCTGATGTGGTGACGCACTGTTGATTCGGCTCCAACATACCCTTCGGCCTTTATCAGCTCGTAGATCTTTGATGACGTATATCTCTGTTTTCTCGGTAGCTTTTTGCTCGCTTCCAGCAGCTCTTGGATCCGTTCTTTGTAGGGGCCCAATACCGGAGCCGCTTGCTTTTCACGTTTCTTGTAGACTGGCGGCTCATCTGAATCCACCGCTTTTCTCAATATCGCCTTTTGTGATGCCCCGGAGCAGCAATACTGCTTGTTCTGGATTGAGGTGATGCCCTTCAAAGACTGTTCCGCTATACAGATTATAGATGCTATGACAATGGTGGCAACGTCTTACCTCTAACTCGCTTCGGCGAGTTGTGCGGAAGTAGCGGGATTCTGCTTCCCCTCTTCCGCACCTGGGGCAATTCAGTGCCCCTCCATGAAGGTTTTCACGCAGCCAATTTTCACATTCATCTCGTGACAGTAGGGTTCTTATTTCGAATTCCATTCACTTCATCATACAACCTTTGCACCTTTTCTACACATGAGCCAAGATTTTACACAGAATTCGTTTTACCATCGTTGTCGAGAGGTCGTCACGGTACAAATCTGGACTTTGCCGTGAGA
>NZ_JAAHFZ010000201.1:0-1061 GCF_010672795.1 Moorena sp. SIO1G6 | reverse complement strand
TGGTATAATTCTGGTATCATTCTAACTTGATAGGTCGTCTTGACAATTTCTGACCTATCTTTTTTTACCATAATTCGCTCAATTTAATATATATCAAGGTTTACGGGGCGCTTGTCGCCCCCCCAGTAGGAAAACCTATGTCATAGTCGTTTATCATTACAAAGGCTTCAGCTTGACTATCAGGATAGTTTAAGGTTTCACATCTTAAATCGAGGCTTTTAGACAAAAATTGAATCAACTCATATTCATCTACTACTTTATTTAGGTAAAATTGCATTTCTGTGGACAACATCACTTACGGAGGTTTGCATAACTATCAGGTACACAGAACGGGCTAAGATAGGATTACATTATCTTATGAAGCTTTTTGATATGACAAGTTTATTACAGTATGTCACGAATGAGCAGGGGGAAAGAGTTGGGGTTTTATTGGACTGGAACACCTATTCTCGACTCGCTAATCCATTAGGGTTGGATGAGGAGTGTTTGCTTGGTTTGAGTGTAGATGAGTTAGAAGCACTGGCAAGTTGTAAATTGGCTGTGGCAGATCAAACTCGTTTGGATGATTTAGTGGCGAGAAATGTATAATCATTGCTCTGCACTGATGAGGTGGCTGAGTTAGAGGACTTGTTGGGAAAGGCGGATCAATTGACAATTCTCAAAACTCGCGCCAGATATAAACTCTCTGTGCTTAGAAAATGTTTCAACGGCAGGGTGAGTGTTTAGTATCAAAATGATAAGGTTGTAGGGTGGGCAAAGACCGTTTAGTTTTTTTTGATAATTCTAGATACTATAACTTTGCCCACCCTACTTTTTGTTATTTTCAGTTTACATTCGGATTGAGTTACAGCGACAAATTCGTAATCGCTTTAGTTATTCTATTTATCGGCAATTTTAATTATTATTTTTCAGACGTTGAGCGAGTAGACAATCCCTGGGGGGGCGACAAGCGCCCCGTAAACCTTGATATATATTAAATTGAGCGAATTATGGTAAAAAAAGATAGGTCAGAAATTGTCAAGACGACCTATCAAGTTAGAATGATACCAGAATTATACCAA
>NZ_JAAHFZ010000200.1:0-1065 GCF_010672795.1 Moorena sp. SIO1G6 | reverse complement strand
TATAATTAAAGATTTGCCTTGGGGAGAGTCCCCAGTATTTTTGGAAATAAATAGACGACAGTTTAAATGTCAAAAATGTAAAAAACCGTTCAGTGAAAAGTTAGATTTCGTCAGGAAAAGAAGAAAATATACTAAAAGGTTGGCTGAGACAACCCTAAAAGAAGTTTTAAGAAGTGATATAAGAAGTGTAGCCCAAAAAGGATTAGTGACAACAGAAGAAATAGAAAGAATGTTAAAAGATGCCAGGTCAGACTTGCCCAAATCTCCACCTAAAAATTTGAAAAAGCTAGGAATTGATGAAATAGCTCTGGTTAAAGGTAAAGGCAATTATTGTGCAGTATTAATAGATTTAGAGAAGTCAGTATTAATTCAAATATTAGAAGGAAGAACACAATTAGAAATCAAAAATTTTTTGATTAAATGGGGTAGAGAGGTCTTAGATAAGATAGAAGAGGTTAGTATTGATTTATGGCAAGGATACAAAAGCTTAGTTTTAGAATTAATGCCCAATGCTCAAGTTGTAGCCGACAGATTTCATGTAATGGTACAAATAAATCAAGAACTAGACTCACAAAGAAAACTCGAAAAAACTCAATTAACAACTTTACTAAAAAACGCTAAAACCAAGTCAGATAAAGAAAATCATAAACAGAGTTTAGAGAAAATTAAAAAAAGTAAATATGCCCTTTTGAAAAATGAAAAAGATTTGACGAAAAAACAAAGTCAGAAACTAGCTCAAGTGAAAGAAGTTTCTCCAAGCCTTAAAACTATGCACGAATTGAAAGAAAAAATTCGCCAAATTTTTGATGAAACAAATGATTGGTTAGATGGGCTATTCAAATTAGGTACATGGTTATCAGAAGCGCAAAATTATTTTCCGAAAAGCCGGAATACTATTATTCGTTGGTTAGATGAAATTATCGCATACTTTGATAACAGAACAACTAGTGGGGTGGTTGAGGGTATTAATAACAAATTAAAAGTTATTAAACGTTCAGCTTATGGATTCAGAAACTTTAAAAACTTTCAATCCAGATGTTTACTTAATTGGAATTTTAACTAATA
>NZ_JAAHFZ010000020.1:0-120257 GCF_010672795.1 Moorena sp. SIO1G6 | reverse complement strand
CTAAGTAGACAAACACTTCTTGCATCAGGCGGTAGTACAAGTCTTCATCTTTCTGAAATTGGACTTCTACGAAATAAATAGGGTCGCCATCTCGTTTGGGGAGAAATACGCCGTCGGTGCGTTTGGCGAGTTCTTTGAGTTCGATGGCCTTAAATGTATAGTTTTGTGCCAGTTGAGTGTTGTCTCCCAGGAGTTCAAAGAGAGTGCCAGGGAGGGTTTGGAAGATTTTATAAAATAGGCTGTCAGTGCGCATTAGTCTGCATTGCGAGGAACTGGCATCTGGGCATCTGGGTTATCTGGCCAATATTATCATCGGAGGGTGTTATTTTTTGATATTATTTTTTTATAATCACAAAAGTGTACGCCCATATCTCACGGGGTGACAAGTGAATTAAAAAGTAGGCAGGTTGTGGGGTGTAGGGTGTAGGGTGTAGGGAAAAAAGAAGAGCAACACCTTGTTAGTAGAGAAAATTGAATTGGGTAATGGATGATTGAATCAGGGAGAGTGAGGCTTGATCAAGCCCACATACCAGTGATACGTACCTTCATTTTCACCACACCCCACACCCGGTCACCCTACACCCAGTCTCCTTTTTAGCTTTGTTGTCACCTCTTGAGACTTTATGCTCATCTTTCCCCTAGAAAAGATGGGGGATGCCAACCATTAATTGTCCATCGAAACCGTGCTTCTAAAACGAGGGGATTATTCATTTTGAGCGTAATGACTGTTACTCGTCCCACAGGGGTTAGTCCTTGAATTTTTGTGAAATCCACATTCCATGAGAAATGTTCATCCCAATTCTGAGTGCGGGGATTAAATAAGTGAACAGTTTGACTAGTTAAAGGGTCGAGGGCAACAGTTGTATCCGATTTAAATTGGTTGCAGGTATAGCAGGCGAGGCAAACATTTGAAAATATGCTCTTTCCCCCAATAGAGCTGTGGTAAAATGTGATCGTAAGTTAAAGGAATACCACTATTTGCTTCACTGGTTTGGCAATAGCAACAATAACGGCGATCTTGGCGATAGATCTCATTCTTCAAAGATATTGGAATATAGGCCATGAGGTTACACAATACTTTGAGGAACTGGGTAACCGCGCCATTTCAGGAGAGCCGCTGCATGAGCTTTGCGTAGCATAAAACGATCTGCTGAAATCTTAAGCTGCTCAAGTTCAATCTGTTCTGCATCTGTTAAAGAACGCTCTTGATTTTGAGCTAACAACCAGTAGTGACGCTCCATTTCTTCCGGTGTTTTTTTACTCTGGGCAATCGGCCACAAAGCTTGGTCTTCCAACCTATCTAAGGCAGCTAGATCTGCTTGAAATTCTTCAGGTACATCAGACCAATTGGGGGGACTACCAATTTGTAAAGCATGGAGCATGACAGCTTCAAGAGAGCGTTCAGTTGCTTGGGCAGTGTTGACCAAGCGCTGATAGAGGAAGTCAGGAATTTGCAGAGTAATGGTTGTTGAAATAGAATTCATGACGGGATCTCCTCAAAGCGCAGTCCGTTAAGAGTCTATTGTAGCTCAGGGGGTAGGGTGTTAGGCAGGGTGTAGGGTGTAGGGTGTAGGGTGTAGGGTGTAGGGTGTAGGGTGTAGGGTGTAGGGAAAAAAGACCGAGCTTCGCGAAAGTTGGTGGGGATGGTTGAATCGGCTAATGTACGATTAAATCAGGTAAATGTTGGTTAATGAAGCCTTTTCTAGCTAATTTGTGTACATGCCTATTTTCACCACACCCCATACCCTACACCCCACACCCTACACCCTCCATCCTTGTGGGATAGCCAGGGGATTGTCTGGTGTGGTGGCTATGTTTCCTACTCCAAAAAGGCGAAAAATATGGCAGTCATGTCATATAATGGAAATTTACGATTATTCTTTGAGGAAGAACTAGCAGACGTTGACCCAGAGTTATTAATCAGACTCCCATTCAATGAACTGATCTATATCAACAACTCTGGAAATGTGGAACGGTTGATCAAGGACTTGGATGGGTCGAATCCAGAATTAGTCCCTATCTTAGTTGATCAATGGGGAATAATTATCGATGGCAATAGTCGCCATGCCGCAGTTGAAGGATTAAATGCAGGTTCAGATGGCAACAAATTCCCAAGAGTCCCCGTAGAGATCAGGACTTTCTCCGACAACCTAGAACGACTAAGGCAACTCAAGTTACGAAATAGCTATCTTGTCTAGACCAAGATGCAGCAATACATAGAAGCTCAACTGATGCTGCAAATTGAGAAACAGGAAGTTGAGCGGAAAAAGAAAAGAGGAGAAGATACTGCGATCGCAAGACATGGCAGATCGATTGATCGAGTTGCAGCGACAGATGGTACTGGTAGAACTACCTTACTTATTGGCTTCAATGTCGTTGAGGCTATTCAAAAAGAGGAGAATGCTGATCTTGCCAAAAAGTGGTCAAAACTTCTGGAAGAAGGAACAAACAAGATGGCCTATGACATCTTATCAGTGCCTCCAGAAGATCTTGAGGCTGTTAGAGATCAGCTTTATAACCCAGAAGGAAGGGCGTTGCTGAATTAAGGAATGAATGCGCGATCATCTGGTTTTATTAAAGCCCCCTAAATCCCCCAAGCGAGGGGGGCGAAACCATACCCAGAATCAGCAACGCTGGGATTCTAGCAGGGCTATTATTAAAGAGGGACTTCATTAACCAGATTTTACGCAGAGATATCATGCAGCAGTCTGTAATTTATCAAGACATTAAGGATGAAGGCCGTCACGAAGGGGAACAATCTCTCATCCTCCGCCTACTATTGCGTCGCCTCGGCGAAGTGTCCCCAGAAATGCGAACGCAGGTTCAAGCCTTATCCCTTGCTCAGCTTGAAGCTTTGGGGGAGGCGTTGTTGGACTTTACGAAACCCGAGGATTTGGATGAATGGATGCGTTCACTATCTGTTACTGATCGCAAATCGAACTCGTAGGTAATGCTTTTGGTGTGATTGGCCTACGGCCACGCTACGCGATCAGCCCTACAGGCATAGCTCGGCTGACTGCACTACTTCTCAACCAAGATCAACTAAGTTAGCCTACGCTTCTTTTTTATGCTGTTAAGCTAAGTGTTGATAGAAATAATATTAGCTAAAGCCCGCAGTGCATCATTAACTGATTTTTCATCTGGAAACATTTCAGCAACATCGTCATCCAACTTAACAATGTTGCTACCTTCGCTATATCTCTGAGCATATTTACCACGTATGCCTTTGCTGAAATCGTATTCATCTAGCCGATCCTGATCCTGTTGATTATTAATAGTCATTGTTCTCCTCGTATGTCCTTTTCTCTGGTGATGTAGCCAAACGAGCACGCTTTAAGCCTGATCGATTACTATTTACTTAAAGTCCGGTTTGCCGGATTATGGCTATTTGGAATTATGGAAGTAATCAAGCTAGGAAAAAAAGGTCAACTCTCTATTCCCAAAGCAATTCTCAAGCGTCTAGGGTTGGAGGGTGAAACTATGCTACTGGTAGAAACTACTGCTGATGGTGGAATTATACTGCGTCCTGCGGGAGTGTATCCGATTGAGATCTATACAGAGGAACGGATTGAAGAGTTTTTATCAGGGGATCGCTGGCTGCAACAGAATCATTGATTTTCAAGGTCTTTTTTGGCTCTAATTTCTTGAATGTCTTGCCAGAGGAGTTTTTATCAGGCGATCGCTGGCTGCAACAGAATCATTGATTTTCAAGGTCTTTTTTGGCTCTAATTTCTTGAATATCTTGCCAAAAATCAGATCTTGTCACATTTTTTAGAGACTGTTGACGTTCTTGAGTGTAATCACCAAAACCCCATCCTACATCTTGTAAAAAACGAATTGTATCAACTTGCCCTAATTCCTTAACTAAGGCATAATACCCTTTTTGTCTTAATTCAATTGGTGTCATTGTTGTTATTTCCTTTTAATACAAAAGTGTTCATTAACCAAGTTACAGGATTATCTAATTTTACTTTTAAGAGATGGCTATACTTAATTGCTTTCTTGAGTAATCTATCATCCGTTGTCAATAATACATCTACCTTAGCCGTTTCAGCGCAAGCAATATGAAAAGAATCATACAAACCAAATCCTAAATTTTCTAGTTCTTGAGAACGTTTATCTATTTCATCGGTTAAAATTATTTGATTTTCAGCAACCTGTAATAATTTTCTAATCCTGTCTAGTTTGTCAAGATTAACCATTCGGTTTAATTCTGCTTCTATAGCTTCACTACTTACCAGCTTCCATTCTTCTGAATAAAACCGCTTAAAAATATCTAGAATTGTTTGTCCTTCTAATCGAATTCTATCTTGTCGCCAATCATCAAAAGGACGATTTAAGCAACAAACATCAAGATAAATTAAGTAAGATTCAGCCATTACTACCCCTTGGTTTAATCATACCTCGAAGGGAATTGCAATCAATAGCTTAAGTTTAGCATTCGATCCCCATTTCATCGATGTCGAGTGATTCGCTTCAAAGTTGAAAGAAGCGATGCTTGGAGCCGCTGCGCGATTGGCCGTAGGCCACGCTAAAAGCGATTGACCTTTGGTCACGCTTCGCGATCGCATTTATGTAACAAAAGTTTCGAGAAAGCGATTGACCTTTGGTCACGCTTCGCGATCGCACTACTTCAGGAAAGCCCCCATCCAGTAGAATCCCTCAGACGGGCAGTTTGATATAATCGTTCTATGTTCGATAATACCTGCAAGTTCCTCGCTGAGAGCTTTTCGGAAGATTTTGCCTCCTGGTTACTTGGTGAACCCATCACCATGACCCAACTCAGTCCATCTGAACTGTCCCTTGAACCCATTCGAGCGGATGCCTTGATTTTGCTGAATTCTGATGATTTCGTCCTTCACGTCGAGTTTCAGACTCAACCTGACTCAACTATGGCCTTGCTGAATGGCAGATTACCGCCTAAGAGTTTTCCGCCGTTTTCCAAATAAGCAGATGCGCCAAGTGGTCATTTATTTGACCCGTTCAACTTCTGAACTCGTTTATCAGACAGCGTTTGAGATTCCTGGTACTCGTCACGAATTTGAGGTCATTCGGCTATGGGAACAACCAACTCAGCTGTTTCTGGAATCGACGGGGTTATTGCCCTTGGCTGTACTGACACAAACCCCCGATGCTGCTCAAACCTTGCGTCAGGTGGCTGCAAGAGTTGAGACGATTCCAGAAATGAGGATACAGAGCAATGTGGCTGCGTGTGCTGGGATTCTAGCAGGGCTATTATTAAAGAGGGACTTCATTAAGCAGGTTTTACGCACAGATATCATGGAGCAGTCTGTAATTTATCAAGACATTAAGGATGAAGGCCGTCACGAAGGGGAACAATCTCTCATCCTCCGCCAACTCTTGCGTCGCATCGGCGAAGTGTCCCCAGAAATGCGAACGCAGGTTCAAGCCTTATCCCTCCCTCAGCTTGAAGCTTTGGGGGAGGCGTTGTTGGACTTTACGAAACCCGAGGATTTGGATGAATGGATGCGTTCACTATCTGTTGCTGATAGCAAATCGAACTCGTAGGCCAATCGCACTTTCTTACCAACAGTTTTTGGAGAGCGATCGCGTAGCGTGGCCTACGGCCAATCGCAAATTATTAGACAATTAGAAAGATGAGCCAATTGCAAAAAATACAATGGTGGCTACCAAAACTTTTACCTTCAGGTAACTACTTATTAACATTCTCGCAGAGATGGCGATCGCTCTCGCTGACATTAGGATTATTCTCCAAATAGTCACGCACCCAATTGCAACCCTGCACCATGAGTTCATCCAATGATTTAATCTTCCACAACCCAAGTATTTCTTTATCATCATCTTTTATCTCAACCATAGCCACTTGCTTACTATCGTGGCTAAAACTGAGATTGATATTGGAGTAATCATCAGTTTCATTCTCTACCTTGAATTCTGCCACCTGCTCCTTGGTCTCTACATCCCATAACTTAACGATACGATCTACTAATCCAGTAGTAGCCAGTAACTTGCCATCAGGGCTAAAACTGACAATCATTTCCGAGTTTTGTATTCCTGGTAATTTGGCTAATTTTGTGTTATTTGAGTCCCACAAACAGACGGTGCCGTCAAAGCCGGTGGTAACCTTTAACTTCTGATCAGGGCTAAAAATTTCCCAAAGGTCTGTAGTAAACTCCGAGTGACATTCCTGGAATAAATTATTTGTTGAGCTTCCTTCGTATCTCTTTAATTGACCACTCGACGAGAATAGTTTAGGATTATCACTTGAATCAGGAACTTGATTAGCTTTAAAGTCCCAAATACTGATCAGACCATCTCTACCGGCGGTAATCAACTGCTGACCATCAGGGCTGAAAACCGCTCTTTCTATCCAAGTGTGCTTGGTTTCGATTGTAATCTTATCAGGAGAAGACGGCTTTTGTAAAACTAATGTGTTTTTATAATCATTAGAAAACCTTTGGTGTTTCGGAAAAGTTACGGTCTTACCATCACTGCTATAAATTGGATCTAGTGAATCTAGCCATAACATCGAGAATTGTGGTTCTCCTTTAAATTGGTTTTTGGATATTTTTTGAACTGATAGGTCTTGATCTGATAATTCCCAGTACCTAAAATCATAAGGATGATCATTCTTATTCGACTCAGACATAAGAGCAAGTTGCTTGCCATCCTTGCTAAAGACAACCTCCCTTGCTAGATTCAAGGTGTCGTATATTAAGTCGGCTATTACTAGGGGATACTCCTGTTCATTTTCTAAGTTCCATAAATTTAAGGAATACGGCATTCGTGGTCCGTATCGTCGCCCAGGATTCCAATCGCTAGTAATTATAGCCACTAAACTGACATCCGGATTAAAACTGGCACTGTCAAGATAGCCTGCTTGATCTGCTTTACAATGATTCTTCAGAAGTTTGCCTGACCTGTCCCAAATGCAGATCAATCCCGTCTCATCAACGCTACCGATTCTACTGTCATCCTGGCTAATACCAAGACCGATCACTCTGCCTCGATGTTTTTCTAGGCGATTCCGTTCTCTTACTCCATAAGCCACCTTGCGCACTGTTGTTAAAACTTGTCTTTTAAGCTTAGGCTCAGGCTTAAATAAGAATAAGTACCAAGGCCAATCTTTAAGAGATTTCGCTGCTCGTAAACTGGCAAGCGAAGCTTCTAAATGTGGTAAGTTTACTTCAGCGGCTTGACGATCAGTCTGAATTTGACTGATCAGGGCGTTTCTTTGACCAATCAAAGAAAATACTAAACCTGTACCTAACCCCAGCATAACTGCGATCGCAACAACCCAATTCCGACGAGTATTGAAGCTTTTGCGCCTGACGCTACGCCGCACAAACTTAGTTTCTACTTGGTTAAGCCAGTTATGCTCAGAATTGAGTACCTTTTTCAACAAATCCAGACGTGGGTTAGTATGCCAAAGAAACCTTGCCCTCTGCTGGCTTTCCCACTCCTGTGCCGCCGGAGTTAACCGCCGTTGCAGAAGTAGGCTTTCCTCCTCCTCTTGCTTCCATCCCAGCAATCTTTGCCATCCCCGTACTAAAGCATCATGGGCTGGTTCTACATCAGGATTCCCCTCACTATCTTGTCCTTCTACTAATAACCGTGCTGTGCTAAAACGCTCAATTACTTCCTTAACTAAACTATTTTTCGCTGGTGGATATTCCAATTCCGATAAAGGTACCCGCCTACGGGCTAATTCACCCCCACCTAGTGCCACCATCCGCAGCATCACATGACGGATCACTTGGTCATAAGCGGGGTTTTCATTAACTAGCTTCTGATACTCCTCATCCGCCCTTTGAGTTAGCGATCGCATTACTCCCCCCAATTCCTGATAATCGGCTTGAGTCAACGCCCGGTCAATAGTAATACCCCTGTATTGTGCTTCTCTTTGTCGCCTTAAATACAAGAGGAATAATTCACTCAAGGCAAAAGACAGCAGGGGCAATGCTCCCGGCATATCCGCCACTTCATCAATTAATTGTTCAACTAATTCGTGGGGCTGAAAATACATCACCCGTGCTTGAGCCGGTTTCTCAATGGCTTCCTTTAGTTCCCCTCGTGTCATCCCTGGTACAATAAATCGTCTGCTGTGCCAACGATTTTTAAGCACAGTGTTTTCCACGTTATAGTCTGTGGGGACAAACCTTAAGCCAGCATCCCTGACTTGGGGTTCAAAGTCAGACCGTAGGGTTAATATTACCCGTAATTTATCCCCATGGGCATTGATGGCTGTGAGTATCTGTTGGAAAAACTCCTGACGCTCATCTAAGTTTCGACAGAGTGTAATAATTTCTTCGCTTTGGTCAATAAACAGTAATAACTTAGAGTTGGGGTTATTTTTTGCCCAAACATCAATGCTCATTGCCAGGTTATGCTCTGGGTTTTGTGGCTCAACATTAGGTAAGTTAGCATTACATAGCACATTATTTAACGCTTGCAAGGGCGTCTCACCAGGACGGATGGGTGGCAGAATACACCAAGTTTTATATTGCCGTAGGTTGGGAATTAATCCTCCCTTGACCAAGCTAGATTTACCAGAACCGGAAGCACCCAACACCACTGTTAAGGGATTAGCTTTGACAAAATTCTGTAACTTTTCTACTAGTAATGTTCTACCGAAAAACAGAGCACTGTGTTTCTCCTCAAAGGACTTTAAGCCCCGATAGGGATTTTGTGACTGATCTAAAGGTGGTGCTGGTGGTAAATTAAGTTCATGTCCGGGAGAAAGAAAGATATATTCTCCCTTATCATGCTTATTTAAACACCAAATTCCAGGGGTTTGTCGCAGACGGCATTTTTCTGTGGGAATTTCGACTCGATCCCGTAAATGTAAATATAATTCTGTGGCTGTAATTACCCCATCTCCAGCCGGTTTACCATTGGTAGCAGGAGGATAGATATCTGCTGCACCTTCGAGAGCGTCTAATAATGCACTAGCAAAAGGGGAATGATTACCGACTTGACCGCGTACGCTATCTAAATTAAAGTTATCGAGGGCTTTTTGGTCAGAAGCTGAAGAAGTAATGATTTGCCATGCCGGGTCACTAATAAAACGGTCATAACGCTCTTGGTGAATTACTTCTGGCGAGGTTAATAAATCCCTAGTACTCGACCATTTAAAAGCACCAGCAAAACAGCAGTCGAGGATACCCAAAAAATGACGGCAGGGTAATTGAATTAAAGCATCGTGTAACTTGGTCATGGGCAGATAACTATTAGTATCCCCCAGTTTGGCATCTTGAGGAATTAAGTAACCAGCCGGGCCATCATCCCCATTGAGAGCGACTCCATGACCAGCAAAGTAAAATAATAAGCGGTCATTTTCAGTGACTTTTTCGGGTAAGGTATGGGATAAAAATTTGTTAAAGTTAGACAGAGTTGCCACTTCATCTAAGCATTCCCAGACTTCGTAATCATGCTTTTTGCGGAGAATTTCCACTAGTTTTTTGGCATCGTTTACGGCAGTGTTGAGGGGGGAAATGCCGTTTGTGTAGTTATTGATGCCGGTGATAAAGGCGAGATTTCGAGAAAACATGTTCTGCTAAAAGCACTTAAAAGCACTTATAAAGATAACTTGAATACTCTTGATTGGGAGCATCCCATTTTTTTTGGCAAAAATATCTTTTTATAGCAGTCGCCAGCGATGCAGCGCGGTCTTGGGGGTTTCCCCCATGAGCGACTGCATCAAGACAGGGTAGTTAGAACATGACAAAAGTATTAAACCTAAGTAAGCGCAAGAGTTTGACTTCTGACTTCTGACTTCTGACTTCTGCTATATGTGGGCGGTATAATGACGCTCACACAGCTGGGGTATAGTTTTTCCAAACTGGGATGCTCCCTATTTATTCCCCAAGATAATCTGTTGACTTTACGCATAAATTATTAGTTTCGTAATAAATCTTTACAGTAGTTTCATTGGCGTATATAGGGTTTATAAATGAGATGTAAACCTAGGAGGTATTTTTTGACTGTCCAATAAAACTCCAGATCTATTTCCCCTCTTGGCTTTTGCCTCTTGTATGCAAGCCTTTTTATACAAGAATTGTGTTTACAAGTAAGCATTCAGTTAATGCGCTACGCGCACCGCTGACCGCTGACCGCTGACTGCTTACGCATCATTGGTTTAGATTCTGGCTTGGTTGAGATTGATTACTAGGTTCGGTATTATTGGATGGCTTTAATACCAGCCAACCAATAATACCCGCTACTAACACTCCAACTACCCCAATAATGCACCATTTCAGTGCTTTGTTCCCTGAAGAATTATTAGTAATATCATTAACCACAGGATTTGCCACAGTAGTAGTTGTACCTGCAAAATCAGATCTGTTTTCTAGGGCTTGAATCACCGCCTGAGAAAACGCAGTTAACCCCACTGGTTCAGCAAAGTAAACCAGGTGATCGCAGCCGATTTCCAGGATTTGCGGTTGTGGAGTCCGGTCTGAACCTACGCTTTTTATACTTTGTACTGTAACAGCGATATCATTGGGTTGCTCAAAGAAAGCCATAGCTACAGCTTGATCAAATAACTTCTCCATTAGTCGTTGCAAGGGACTAGAAGTTTGATTGGCTTCTGCTTTCAGGGCGGCAGGAATAATAGATGTATTACCAGCAATAATTGAGTAAGGTACTTTGGGGTCAGGACTTGCTGCTAATTGTTCCAAAAACTCAGAACCAGGATGCATCTGGTCTAGGGAAATATCAATAGTTTCAATCTCATCAGCAAACTGGTTAATAGCCTTAAGCAAAATCCCCATCACTGGTACTGGCAAAGTAAATTCTGACAGCCCATTTAAACCGATACTTAAGGTAGCTAATGCCCAATCTTCAACCGTAGACCAAGGGGAACCAGCATTGGGTGTACCCAGCATAATTAAATGCCCAACTACCTGATTACCTCCTTCTCGTTCAATAAACCAACGAGAAACCAACCCTCCCATGGAGTAGGCGACAATGTGAAAAATTTTACCGTGGTTCTCCCCTAACCCTACAGCTTGTAGTCTCTGCTTCAGCAATTTAGCATTCTCTACAATTGAGGTATTTATAGTCTCATAATCATAGCTGAGTACCAGGTCATATAATTCGGCCAGGGGTTTTTCTGTTCCATCCACCTCAACCTGGGCGGAGCGAAGGCTGGGCAGCAAGCTCTTGGTATCACCAATAATACCGTGTATGTAGAGGACTATGCGTTGGGCTTGGGCAACCCGCGACTTGACTTGTTCAACCTCTCTTGTATAGTTGACTGTATAGTTGACCACGCCAGAGCCAGTGACATCCGCTGCTGCCAAGATTGGGTAACTAAAGTCTAGCCCCAGTTGTTGAGACACTACTTTTTGGAAGAAAATTCGGATTGAACCCCCCAAGCTGCGGCTACCTTCACTAATTGGTTCTGTTAACCGTTCCAGTAAAATCTCCGTTTTGCCCTCCGGGGTAGACCGAGCCCGTCCCAAAGGCAGGAAAAACTCCCCATCGTAGCTAATGGGTAACAGTTGTTCATTAGAAGCAAGGGGTCGATCAACAATAAGTTTCAGGGGATTTTTCGGTGTAACGGCTGACGGATTTTCCACCTCAGTTAATTCCAGCGCGCTTAAACCAGGATCCGTTCCCCGACTGCTAGTAAACTCAAAAGACTCAATGCCCGGATGGTCCTCCCGCAGTATCGGTGGTAACATGTGGTTACCTAAATCCCTGGTTGATTGGGTGAGAGTGGTTAGACGTGCCTTTGCTCTAAATTCCGAATGGGCGTATAGGGTGGAACCTACTCCCAGAAAGACAGACTCGTCCCCTGTGGGAATAGGAGTACTGTGTAGAGGACGCACGGTAGTAATGCTAATTTGGCTAGTTAACCAGTCATCATAGATTTCGTCTTCTTCTGGTCTGCTGCGGAGGTCACGAGCTGGAATCCTTCGCATCAAGCGGTTCAGGGTACCATTACCGCGACGGGGTGTAGGCGAGATCCGTTGAGGTAGGTCAAGTTCTGGTTGTTGGAGCAAAGTGGCATCAAATTCCGTCGAACAGATAATCAGTTTGAGAATATCTTTAACTTCCGTAATCCCCGCTTTTTGCCATAGTTGTTTGGGGACTTCAGGATAAATTGGATTGCCGCGATTAACCCAGGCTTGATCTCCCTCTTGCCCCCTTGGTTCCAGCCAAATTCCGCCCCCATCTAACAACTCAGCTGAGACGGCGTAACGGTCGGTTAAATCGAGAAGAGCGCAATAAAGCGGCTCATTACTGGTGTTTTTCAGCTTAATTTTGAATCTGGGCGATCGCCACCTGCGATTTTCCTGTTGATATTCCAGGCGAATGTGAGGATCTAGCAAAGGTGACCCATCCTGCTGGTAAATCAGCATTTGCACGGCATCAGGGGGAATGCGGCTGGTGGCTGGGCTGGCCAGTTCAGTGATATTCAGCCAACGGGTGATATGTTCTAATCGCTGAATCGCCTGCAAGGCAGTGGCATCGGTGTAACCGGAAATGGCAGCCACTAGAGGACGGTCATCCGCTGGTCGTGTAATTAAATAGTTACCGTCACGAGCCAGTAATTTCAACTCGGCAGCTTCAGGGGTTGCCACTTCCCGAACATACAGGGAAGGCTGATTGTGACCAGTGTTGAGCAGGGTGGTACGGGCTAATTCTACACCAGCTGGTTCTCCTGACAATAAAACCCCTTTCGGTGGCAGGGGCAGACTAGTGATGACTGCTTTCCAGGTCATGTCGGGATCTAAATCCCCAATACCACTAATTTGAATTTGACTCAGCTGGGGCATTACTTCGACAATTTTTGCCTCACCTACTGCGGTTGAGAGTTGGCGAAGTTCCTCTGTGGGGGTGTCAAAGGGAAACAAGGCCAGTATTGTGGTGTCATTCCCAACAGGTTTAGAAATGCCGTGAACTGCACCACCATCAATCACCCAGTCGTGGTTTTTGTCATAGCAGACAGTAAAGTAGGGTGTACGGTTAGCGATCGCACCGCCCAGAAAAGGTTGGTCTAAATCACTCAACTCCGTAGCTTCGATTTGGGGAGATTGGGCGGTGATCTTACTGCGGACTAGGGCATTGGCACGCTTGAATAAATCCCGATAAGTCAGGCTACCATTGGCTTTCTTCAAGGTATCCAGCAAAAAGTAAGAAAACGCACCTCTTGGTTGCCCATTGCTGTTGAATTCTTTCGCCGTCTCACTATCTCGACAAGCAGCTAGGACGATATGTTTTCCTGTGGGGAAACTCCAACCACTAGGATTTTTTTCTGGGCTGAGGGCAGCTGATAATTTGTCAGTTTCACTCAAGGAGAAAATAAAACTCTCCCAAGGTCGCTGGCGTTTGTCAGTGGAAGTTTTGCGAATTGCTGTTTCTCCTTCTAAATCCCCACGGGTGCCAGCACCAGAGTGACAGCAGTCTAAAATCACAGCAATGTGGGGGTTTTTCTCAGCTACCTCAGAAATTAGCTTGGCTAACTCCTTATCTGCCAAGTCCCAACCCCCCTCAGTGCGACTTTCATAACAGACTAGAGTTTCATCCAATCGGTCTGGCTCTATTGCCCAAAACTCTTGTGGGGCTTGCTCTTGAGAACCATGTCCCGCGTAGTAAAAGAAAGCAACATCTTCACGGCTAGCTTTACACAAATGCTCCCGAAAACCATCAATAACTGCCTGACGGGTAGCATCTTGATTCAAGAGTGTGCGGATGTGAAGTTTATCTCCATCTGCAGCGACCCGCCCTTGCAAATAGTCCTGTATTTCTAGGATGTCATTGACACAGCCATTCAAAGAAGGAACAGGACTGGGATATTCATCAATAGCTACCAGCAGCGCATATATATTGTAGGTCATAATTGTCGAAGATTGCCCCTAGGTGAGTGGGAGCATGTCAGTTTTGTTAATTCCTTCATCAGGAGCACTTTTTTATCTAATTTATTCCTTCATCAGGAGCACTTTTTCATCTATTTTTTTACTTAATAAGGGTAACTTTTTTATCTAATTTCCTCCTTCATCAGGAGCACTTTTTCATCTAATTCCCCCCTTGGTTAAGGGGGGTTAGGGGGGATCTATGTACCTAATTACAAAGGTGACATGCTCCCGGCTGAGTTGGTCAATTCTCGCCCAAGAATATAACTCCTGGATTATAAACCTCTATCGGTTTTTCCTGGAGAACGCTCACTAGTAGTTGTATTAGATTCTGGTGCGGTAATTTCTTTAGTGTCTTGATTATCTGTTTCGACATTTTCATCACTCGATCCAGCTTTCACTTCAGTTTTTTCAGGAGTTGTTACTGTTTCCTGAGAGTCGGAGCGAGGGTCCCCTAAGGGGTTAGTATCGCCAGCTGTATTTTCTACTACTTTATCTTCAGAATTTTGGTTAGATTCTGTATTTTCCATAGCCACTTTTATGCACCCCAATTTTATGATACAGGGCAAGGGCAAGACTCAATAAATTATTCTTAAAAATAGTGATAACTAAGCGCAATAGTTATGAGAATCAAGGCTTACTCTGGTCATAATCCTTGCCGCATATCACATTTTTGCTTAATTTTTCTTGCGCTTACCCGGGCTTTATTATAATAAGCTCTATTTCTAAAATAGCATATTATGAGCTGATTTGTCAAGGAAGCTAGAACCATTGCGCTGCCGTCAGCGATCAGCGATCAGCGATCAGCGATCAGCTATAGCACTACGTATTAAGAGGACATTGATACAAGCTGAAACGCTGTTGTAGTAAACTTTTGCCTCTTACCTATTGCCTATTGCCTCTTGCCTCTTACCTATTGCCTCTTGCCTATTGCCTATTGCCTCTTGCCTATTGCCTCTTGCCTATTGCCTCTTACCTATTGCCTCTTGCCTATTGCCTCTTGCCTTCCCCTCCTGGGAGGGGTTAGGGGTGGGTTCCTCTTGCCTATTGCCTATTGCCTTCCCCTCCTGGGAGGGGTTAGGGGTGGGTTCCTCTTGCCTATTGCCTCTTAGCCTTTCTCTACCGCACCTAAAGCTTTTAACGTGTTTTTCTGAGCTTTTGTTAAACCAATGGCGTTTTTAATATTCATCCCTTCATAGGGTCGATCAATTCTCAAGGTTTTTATACAGTCACCCGTATCAAGATTCCAAAGCTTAATGGTTTCATCTTCGCTGCTACTCACTAACACAGGACGATTAGGACTAAAGGCAATTGACCGGACTGCTTTGTGGTGTCCCTGAAATAGTTTAACAACATTACCTGTACTGATATCCCACAGTTGAACAGTCTGGTCATCACTGCCACTGGCTAAACTCTTGCCATTTGGACTAAAGGCAATGGTTCTGACTCGAGATCTGTGACCGGATAAGGTTTGTAGACATTGCCCCGTCTCAACATCCCACAGTTTAATCGTCTGGTCTCCACTGGCACTCGCCAGCAGATTTCCACCAGGACTGAACACAACCGATAAAACCCAATCCCCGTGACCTGGCAATGTTTGTAAACAGCTTCCCGTACTGACATCCCAAAGTTTGATCGTGTTGTCATGGCTACCACTGGCTAGGATTTTACCGCAGGGACTGAAACTAATGGTTTTGACCTGCTGAACATGCCCTTCTAAGGTGTGCAGACATTCTCCCGTATGCCAATCCCAAAGCTTTACGGTTTGGTCACGACTGGCACTGGCTAAAATTTCGACCTCTGGACTGAAGCTGACCGAATGCACCCAACTATCATGTCCCCACAGGGTTTGCAAACACTCTCCTGTATTTGCATCCCAAAGTTTGATAGTTGTGTCGTCGCTGCTACTGGCCAGAATCTGATCGTCTTTGGGAGCAAAGGTGACGGATGAGACCAGATTAGTATGTCCTGAAAAATTTTGTAAACATTGGCCCGTCTCAATATCCCACAATCTTACCCGTTGGTCTTCGCTGCTACTGGCCAACATTTCACCATCTGGACTAAACGCAACGGATAATATCCAATTACTATACCCATCCACTGTTCTTAAACATTGTCCCGTGTGGATATCCCATAACTTCATGGTTTGGTTTTCATTCACACTCAGCAAGGTTTGACCATCCGGATTAACAGCAACCAACCAAATCCGTGAAGGGTAGCTATTACCTAAAGGGGAATTGCTATACTCGTGCAACGTTTGCAGACATTTCCCGCTTTCCACCTCCCAGATTTTAACCGTTGTATCCTCACTACCAGTCACCAGTGTTTTACCATCTGGGCTGAAAGCAACTGACCACACATAACTGTTGTAGTCTGGTAATGTTTTGATACACTCACCACTAGCTAAATCCCAAAATTTTACCGTTGTGCCATCACTTCCAGTTACCAATGTTTGTCCATCTGGGCTAAGGGCAATCGATAATACCCAATTGATCGGGATTTCTAGGACTTGCAGGCAAGAACCAGTGTTGAGATCCCAGACTCTCACAGTTTGGTCTTCACCCCCAGTGACCAACCTTTGTCCCTTGGGACTGAAGGTAGTAAAAAATACCGGATTGCTATGGCCTGACAAGGTTTGCAAACATTTTCCGGTGTGAACATTCCACAGCTTTACCGTTTGGTCATGGCTACCACTAGCTAAAATTTCCCCGTCTGGACTAAACCCTAGGGATTGCACCCAACTGGTATGACCTCGCAATGTTTTTAGACATTGCCCGGTCTGGACATTCCACAACCTGATCGTTTGGTCGTTACTACCACTAGCTAAAATTTCTCCCTCTGGACTAATAGCCAGGCATTGCACCCAAGCCCTATGACCATTGTAGGTAATAATTTGTTTGATATTGGCAACGTCCCACAACCAAATCTCATTATCCACACTGGTTGCCAGGAGTTTCCCATCTGGGCTAAAGGTCGCTGATAAAACCCCCCCTAAGGTGCGAGTCAAAGCTGACTTACTTAAATCGGCATTGGAAAAGTTGACTCCATGCAAATTCATGCCCTGTAGGTAAGCTTGCCAAACTGTTAAGTTAGAAAAATCATAGCCAGTCAGGTCAAGATCAAGCTGCCAGAGTAAATTGAGAACATTCCCCCCGGCATATCCTGGTTTTCGAGGGGGAAAAGACTTCAGTTTTGATAAAATTTGATTCAAATAGTTTTGCACATTTTCCGGGAGACCAAGCAGGTTTAGTAGTTGCTCGGTAATCGGTTTTAGAATCAGCTCAATTTGGGCATTTATAACATAATCTTTGGCTTGAGCTTTGATTAAAGCACAGCGCTGCAATAGGGCTATTTCTCCCGTTTGAATTTCTTGAAAAATCTGTTCAATTAAGCGATCGCTGACATACTCCATCACCACGGGTTGTTGAGTAAATTTCCCCGAAGTCTTCTCAATCAGTGACCGCAATTGGAGAGATTCTAAGGTTTCTAATAAATGTTTGAAGGAAACAGCCGGAATACTGTCCCTTTGTAGCTCCTTAAATGAAACCCATTCTCGATTAATTGTCAACCAGTACATCACTTGTTTTTCTAACGTGGACAAGCGATTAAACTGCTGGTCGAGTAAATCTGAAATATCACCAAATACAATAGTGCCTTCTTCTAAAAACTGAGCCACGTCGCCGTCAAACAACTCATAAATTGTGGTGGAAACAATCTTCAACGCTAAAGGATTGCCTGCATAAAACTCTATCAGTGCTTGACATTCTTCTTTTGAGACAGAAAAGCCTTTTTCTGCGAGAATTTTTTCCCCTTCTCCCTCGGTTAAGCCAGGTAACCTCAGGGAACGAATGGGAGCATTTACACCTTCTTTATTTCTAATTTCTCTGGGTTTCTCCCGACTAGTCAACACCAGACAACTTTGATGGTTAGTCTCCCCCCAGCTTCTGAGCAGCTGCCCATAGCCTTCATATCCTGGGCGATAGGCTCCTGCCCGTTGGTCAGGGGATAGAATTGACTCTACATTATCTAAGATGAACAAACAACGCTCTGCCCGCAGATAGTCGATTAAACAGGAGATTTTACCATCTAAGCTTTCTGGTAAAGTGGTTTCTTGCTGATGGGACAAAAACCCAATCAGGTCGGTCAAAAGCTCGTGAATGGGTGGGGCATTACGCAAACTTCGCCAAATCAGGTACTGGAATTCTGATTGTATAAGCTGGGCTAACTTGACAGACAAAGCTGTTTTACCAATTCCACCCATGCCAATTAAGGTAATCAGTCGGCAATGGTCATGAATAATCCATTGTTTGAGTGTGGCTAATTCTTCCTTGCGCCCGTAGAAATTGGTAACATCAATTGCTTCTCCCAAGTCTTGGCGTTTGCTAGAGCTTCTGATCTGTGGGTTTTGAGCTACAGTCTGGGATATTACATCATCTACAGCCTGGGATGGCAGGTCAAAATCTAAATTGGCAATGGCTCTCCATTCCAGTGCCAATTTATGACAAATTTCTTCAAAAGTAATATAGTCAACGGGTTTGCCAGTTAGGAAGTTGCTAACTGTGGCTAAGGCAAACCCCACATCTTCAGCCAAAGCCCTCTGGCTCGGAAAACCGTTACGCCTGACTGCCAGTTTAACTTTTTCAATGCACTCCTGACGGACTTTGAGCGACCTGGACATGGCTGATGGAATCTTGAATGCCGGAATTATACCATTGACAGACGAAAAGTCAGTCACAAATTATTCACAAGTTAGTCACAAGTCAGATCATCTCAGGCGGTAAGTCAGTATGCAGTCGGGTTTGATGAATATATAGCAATTTAAGGCAAAAGGCAATAGGCAATAGGCAATAGGCAATAGGCAATAGTTCTTTAGGGTGCGTTAGGGCGTGTTTTCAAAGTTTGTCGCATGATTATGATCCCCCCCAGCCCCCCTTAAAAAAAGGGGGGAGCCATACTCAAAGTCCCCCTTTTTTAAGGGGGATTTAGGGGGATCTCCGAGTTTGAAGACACTCCCTAGGGGCGCTCACCCTAATTTTCAGCCTCAACCCCCGGCTTAGGTTGCTGCCCGTAACGCACCACTGAGTCAAACAACTGGTATATATTCTAGTAATTTTATCCTAAAGAAAACCATGAATGTGCTTTATAAAAAACTATTAGCCAGAACAACATTATGGCTAGTGTTGGAAATTTTACTCAACTTCCTTGGACTAGATAACCTAGCTGATTACAGCGAATTTATTTTTGATAATAATTTCAGCATTCAGCATTCAGCATTCAGCATTCAGCTTATGCGCTATGGGCAGGGTTAACTAGGAAACCAGAATAAAACAGTTCAGCATTCGTTTAATTTGAGTGAATTCACAGCGGTTGTGGCCAACGGCCAAGAGCTTTTACCCAGACTTTAAATTATCATTAATCTCGAACTATTCAATTCTACCGTTTCGCTATGGGCACGCTACGCCAACCAGGTTTATTTTAAGCTGAAGCCTGATAGCTTAATGCTTACGAATAACCCCAATTAATTTATCATAATGACATTTCACCATGACTAATCAACAACTCTTGACCAAACCCATTGGTATTGATGTTAACCAAGTTGCTGATTCAAGCAGTGAAGAAGCTACTAAAGCCGAAAGCAGTAAGCCGGAGTTAAATTCAGACGAAGGTTTGCCATTACTGCTCAAAGCAATTATTGAAGGCTTTGTTGATGGGGTGCTGATTCTAACTACTAACCAAGAGTGGTTTCATGCCAATGAGTGTGGACGTCGAATGTGCTCTCAAATCTCTCAAGGTAAGTTACCAATAAATTCTATTCCTGAGCCAATTTGGCGAGTTTGCCAATCATTAATTGATAGTCGTGAGTGGTTTAGCGATCGCAAACGATTTTTAGAAGATGAAATTAAAGTGAATAAGTCAGTTGAGTTTCGGGTTAGGGTGAGATGGTTAACGTTAGACTTATCCCGAGACCCTTACCTATTAGTCACCCTAGAAGATCAACATCAATCTACCAAAAATTCCGCTATCACTGATGTTATTAACTATGGGCTAAGTCAAAGAGAGCAGGAAGTCTGGTTACTAAAAAAAGCCAACTTTACTTACGAAGAAATTGCCCATCAGCTATATATCAGCATCAATACTGTTAAGAAGCACCTGAAAAAAATTTACGCTAAACAAAAACAACTGATGCAGCATTAACATTAATATATACAGCGTTTTTCCTAGCTATGAGGTACACAGAATTGTTTCCCGATTCCCGATTCCCGATTCCCGATTCCCGATTCCCTAAAAAAAATGAAAACAGAACCAAAATTAGACGAGATTAATCTATTAAAACGTATATCTAAAGGCGATAGCACTGCCTTTTGGAAATTATGGCTACTCAATCAAGACTATCTTTACGGTCGGTGCGTAACTTGGATGGGAGGCGATCGCACCAATGCTGAAGAAGCATTAAGTTTGGCCAGAATCAAGGCGTGGGAGAAACTACCACACCATGCCGAAAAAATTACTAATCCCAAAGCATGGCTAACTCGAATGACTCATAACCTATGCGTGGATCTGCATCGAAAACGCCACAAAAGTGCAATGGGTATGGAGAGCATTGAAGAAATGGCAGGAGGAGAACACCAGACATTAGCCTCTAGTCAGTACTCTCCTGAGTCAGCTATTCTCCGTCGCGAGTTACGAATGTACATCTGCCGTGAAGTAAAGGCTCTGTCTCCCCAACTGCGAGAGCCTTTTGTGCTGCATTTTTACCAAGATATACCCTACCCAGACATTGCCAAAAAACTTGCTCTCTCGGTGGATAACGTTTACAAACGGATTCAAAAGGGGCGAGCAATTATGGAAAAGCAGTTGAAGCAGTATCTATCAGGAATAGATAATTATCCCCCCTTGTTAAAAGAGCTTGGAGAGGATGATAATTTTGATTATTTTAAAAATAAAAAATCAGTTATTCTATCTCAAACTCCGACGACAGAGTGCAAATTTGAGCAAATTAATGATCAGATTAATTATCAGGTAACAGCGATATGTCTAGAAACACTACCCCCTGTTTGGTAACCTTATCCCAGTCTTCATCCCAGTCTTCAAAGATCGAGTTAAATGTAAAACTGGTATTAGATAAAAAAAACACCCGAAAACAGCAGAAGTTGAAAACCTTAACTAACTATGTGCAGCAGTATCCCTCTGGATGGAAAAAACGGTTGGAATTGGCTGATTTACTCTATGAAACTGGAAACTGGGAGCAGGCTGTTAAGGAGTATGACCAAGTTATTCAGCGGCAACCTCAATTAATTCAGGTAAGGTTGAAACTGGGGAAACTTTTACAGTTGATGGGAGAGGTGGCTAAGGCAATTGAGGTTTATCACAGTGCTTTGCCATTATCCAGTAATGTTGCTACTGGGCATCATATCCGGGGTTTGATAGAGGTCTGTCGGCGTCAGCCAGACAAAGCAGTAAAAGCCTTTGAGACAGCCGCATCTTCTGAGCCAGAAAATCCGTCTCACTGGCTGGCATTGGGGCGAGTTGAGATGGAACTGGATCATGCTCACGCTGCTTTGAACGCTTTTGAGCAAATCTTGTTACTTCAGGCAGATGATATTGTGGCTTTGATTCACAGTTATGACGCACTCCTAGTAGTAGGTGATTTTCAGTCAGCAGAGTTGAAGTTAAGTCGAGCAGAAGAGTTAGCTCCTGGTGATTACTCAGTTTTAAAACGACGCTTGGCCTATCGTTGCCAGATGAAATTAGTATTGGGTAAGGAAGGGAAACAGACTAAAAAGATAGTTAATGCTGTATTGAAACTCGCTCCCCACTCCGCTGATGCTCATAAGTTGCAGGCTGACTATTATCGGTTGCGAGGAGAATCGGCAAAAAGCCTGGCTATATTGAAACAGTTTACTGAGCAGTATCCAAATAATCCTTATGGCTGGTGTTATTATGCTCGGTTTTTGTCTGAGAGGGGTGAAAATAAGAGGGCGGTTGAAGCTATTGAGAAAGCTGATCATCTATACCCGAATAATTGGCTAGTTTATGGGGCATGAAGAGGGTGAAATAACTTGAGGAGGGATATATTTGTTATTATAAACCTATCTACAGCGTTTTGTATAACTAAAATGACACAATCATCTTCCCATCACACTGTAAGGCGAGGACGGGTTTTTCCGGAGAAACGACTGTCTCCTGAAGAAAAAGCCAGAATTAAAGCAGAAGACGCAGTATTTTATAAGCGTTGTCGAGAGGTCTTTGAGCGAGTACAACCAGAGTTGATTCAAGAGCATTATGATTGGTTTATTATTATTGAACCTGATAGTGGGGAGTATTTTATCGATGAAGATGAAAAGGTAGCGCTGGCAAAATCACGTTCTCAACATCCACAAAAAAAATGTATTATTATGCGAATTAATGAAACAGGAACTTGTGGAACAATATGATCCAAGGGGAATTTAATAATCGAGGAGAGTTGTTTTTTGAAGTTGGCTTGATCTCTGCTGATGGAGAGATTGTTCCCGTAATGGCGATGTTAGATACAGGGTTTACGGGTTGGTTAGCTATTGATAATCAAGATGCAGATAGTTTAGGGTGGAGAAATTATAACTATACAAGAGATATGCAAACAGCAAGGGGAGAAGCACAGTTTAATTTATATGAGGCCAAGGTGGTTATTGAGGAAGAGGAGTTTACGGTTGAGGTGTTAGGAGGGAATGAATTGGTGAATATTATTTTAGGTGTTTTGTGGTTACGAACAAAGCGTTTAGTTGTGGATTTTCCCATGGGAGTGTTAACCCTAGGATAAGTGATGCTCTGAAAAAGCCGCTACGCGAACGCATTACTGATAATTAAAGAGGTGCGTTACACGTTGTTAATGCACCCGACCAGATATGCGATTGGCCTATGGCCACGCTACGCGATCGCATTAAGTAAGGTTGTCACCAACCCTACTCTCCTTCAAGCAAAACTGACTAACTCTTGGTAATTTCTACCTTCCATTGCTGGGATGTCCATTGAGGTAAATTCTCGTTAATGACAAGGGCCGATTCACCATCAGTTTTAATCTCGATATAGAACTGCCCTCCTCCAATGAAGTTGGAGCCGATCAAAGCGAGTGTTCCTGAGCCTCCAACTTTGCTAATAGTGTCCGTCAGGTTGATGTTAGCACCGATATTGCTGGGAAGATAAGCATCGAAACAATAAACCGTGTATGTGGGTCGGTCTCCATCAGGGTTTAACAACACGGTGAGCCGATTGTCGGCGCTAGTAACTTCCATGGTAATACCATTTTTCAAAAGTCGTGTCATACTTAAATTAATAAAACAACTATAAATAACCATGACTGGAGTAGCTAATCTAAATGTTATTGAATCTCCTGAGAGATTATTAAAGCTGATGAATCAGCAAAAAACTGCCTTGGGATTTGCCAAAGTTCAAAGCCTATATCTTTGGAAGATTGGTGCTGTAGAAACCGTCAGACATTTAGCTGTTCTTGTTGGTAGAACTGAAAGAACAATTCATCGTTGGTTGGAAATTTATCGCCAGTCAGGAATTGAAGAACTACTCAAAGAAAAGCCGAAGACGGGCAGACCGAAAAAATTAAAAATAGAGCAGGTAGCTAAATTACAACAAGAATTAAGAGACCCGGCTGGATTTAAGAGTTATAAAGAAGTTCAACTGTGGATATTTATTTTCTGGGAAATATGGCTCAGCTACAGTACAGTACATCGAATAGTTAATCAAGAGTTAAAAGCTAAGTTAAAAGTAGTGAGACCGAGAAGTAAAAAACAACTACCCGGAGAAGTAGAAGAATTTATAGCCACTTTTCCAGAAAAGCTTAAATTATTATTGGAACATCAAAAGCATATAATCAATCAGTACCAAAAAGTTACTTTTTGGTGTAGTGATGAAACTCGATTGGGCTTACATACAATTGAGCGCTTTGAAGTTACCGTAAGATAGTTGAGCCTTTATAGTTAGTCGGTTATGCGTAAAAGGTTCAAGTCTTTTGTAATAAGGCTCAACTATCTAAGGTTTCGTCCCAGAAGATTAACACTTAAAGGAGTCAAACCAGTACATACTCATCAATTTAATTTTCAATACTTTTGGATATATGGATCAGTAGAACCAAAACAAGGACGTAGTTTCTTTTATGAGTTTTCTCATCTAGATGCTAGTTGTTTTAACAAATACTTATCTTTATTATCTCAAGAGTTTCCTAATGAAGTTCTGATTATTCTCATTGATAATGCTCCTATTCACACGAGTCAAGAAGTAGAAGTTCCTGATAATATTATTCTATTTTTTCAGCCTCCTTATTGTCCCGAAGTTAATGCTATTGAAAGATTCTGGGAATATCTCAAACAAGATTTGGCTTGGGAATTGTTTGAATCTTTAGACTCTTTAAGAGCCAAGACAGATAAAAATTTAAACTCTTTATCTAATGCAATTGTAGGTAGTCTAACGGGCTGGTCTTGGATTTTGCAATCTTTATGTATGTCAGGACTTTAAATTTTTGGTATAACTTCATTTTGGTATGTAATATTCATCTTGCTTCTCTTTGTTGGGTCGTTTTTTTTTGATTGGAGAAAACTTCGATTTTCAAACTTCAGTTTCTCTCCTAATTTTGAACTTTGGACAAAGTTTGAGTTTCTGTCTTCAGTCTCTACACCCTTAAGACGATCTCAAAACCCAATTTTGGAATTTTTCGAGTTAGCACCAATTTTTTTTATCGACTCACCCCATTCAACTCACTTCAAAGCCCAAAACCCTTTTGTCAGCTAACTTGTAGCCATTTCAGTGTGTTTGTTGAGAAAGCAATGCTCGTCAGCCGCTACGCGATAGCCGCTACGCGATCGCTCAATTATAAAAAGCAGTCAGCAAAAAAAGCGATCGCCTATCTTGTAGCGATCGCTCTAATTTAGATGGGTTTATCCTGTACCCCTAAGGGTGCTTTTTGTAATAGGGGTCTCAGCTCACGGGGTGACAACCCCGTCAGGGTTTACCCACCTGTTTGTCGAGTCTAATTATTACAGCTTTGCTTCACTGAATAAAACCTTTGACTATACTAAAGGTGGTATCTCTCTTAAAGAGTTCACTGCCATCTGATTGATGAAGGTACAATTGATAATTTTGATGCCTTATGTAATAACCAGGATAGTTAATTGACTCAAAAGAGAAGCCTCCATTTCCATACAATCCTGGTACGATTTTGAAAGTTGCATCTTTTCTGAAAAGATCGCTTCCATCCGATGTATGTAGTTTGATTTCGTAATTTTGATGTCTCAAAAAGTGATCGGGATAATTAACAGACCTAAAAGAGAAATAAGCTTCGTTATCTAGCCCCGGGACTAATACAAAGCTCGCGTCTTGTCGGTCTAGCTCAGATCGAATAGGTTCAATGTAGAACATGAAACCCTTGTGGCGAATATACCGATCAGGGTAATTCACAGACTGGAATGACGAATTCATCATTTCTTTCTCCATTTATTAATTTTAGACTTTGGACAAAATTTGAGTTTCTGTCCTCAGTCTCTACACTCTTAAGACGATCTCAAAACCCAATTTTGGAATTTTTCGAGTTAGCAGCAATTTTTTTCTCTCGACTCACGCCATTCACCCCACTTCAAGACTCAAAACCCTTTTGTCACCTAACGTGTAGCTGTTGCAGTGTGTTGGTTGAGAAAGGGATGCGTGCCCATTGAGCCGCTACGGGAACCCATTACTGATAGTTAAACAGGTGCGCCCACATCGGTTTCGGGAAGCTTGTCACCCAGTCAGGCCAGGGCACAGGCTAAGTAATAACAACCGTTAACATAGGCGTTGGAGTTGGATTGAGTGGGGAGCCAGTCTCTACATTTACAATGCATTGGCAATTATTGACAATGTAGCTATAAACAAGCAGTAAGCAACTAAGTATCCCCATGGACACAATGAACATTGCCCTGCCCTCGGAAATGAAAGAGTTTATTCAAACTCAGGTAGCCGTAGGGGGTTATAGCAGCGCTAGCGAGTACATTCGAGAGCTAATTCGAGCTGACCAAAAGCAGAAAACTAGATACGCCCTAGAAATGGAAATTCTCAAAGGACTAAGTAGGGGAGAGCCAACAGCGATGACAGCCCAGGATTGGGAAGATATTCGCGCCAATATCAGACAGCGGTTTGACCAATCCGGGAAATAATAGCGTTTCTCATATTAATTAGGTACACAGGATTTTTTCCCTACTCCCTATCTCCTTATCCCCCTATCTCCCTATCTCCCCACACTCCCGACTCCCTAAAAAAAAAATCGGTCAAGTTTAGGTTAACCCCAATCCTTGACCGAATTATGTACTTTAACCTTCCACAAATACAGCTGAGCTGCACTCAACTATCGATAATTTCAGATCAGTTATGACATGATTATCGAGTTAGTCAGCAACTGCTGGAAAGCAACAACATCCCAACTCATTCTGCTTCATGCTGCTTGATATTCCTCCACAAAACATCCTTCACCAGTTCTGATTTGCCAGGGGGCAACCCTGGCAAAATCCTATCTTAATCTACGTAAAAGTATCGAATCAAAAAGGTCATAACCTCACCAGGCTTTCCGGTAGGCTCCGGAGTGCTCCACTCGTCCGGCTCCGCATACTTAAGGGAATAAATGGCATTAATTGTTTTGCGAACCTTTTCAGGAGAACCCACCAATAAGAGCTTGGCTTTCTTGGGTTTAGAACCTTGGTTGTCGGAAGGAGGAAAATTGTTACTCATCTGAAATTATGGATTGATTTTGTGGACATTATTAATTTATCAATAAATAAATATATTGTCAAGGGGTTTAGAAAATTTTTTTTTATTAAGAAATCGGGAATCGGCAAAATTAAGAATGAAGAATGAAGAATGCAGAATGCAGAATGGAGAATGCAGATTAATCGTAGGGTGGGCAGTGCTTCCGAGGGATAAACTTAGCTTGTAATCGGTTTAGGCACTGCCCACCGACATTAAATTAACTAAAAAATAGAATCGGGAATTTGCAATAGAGATTAATCGTAGGGTGGGCAGTGCTTGAGAGGGATAAAATTAGCTTGTAATCGGTTTAGGCACTGCCCACCGACATTAAATTAAGTAGAAAATAGAATCGGGAATCGGGCATCGGGAATCGGGAATATGCAATAGAGATTAATCGTAGGGTGGGCAGTGCTTGAGAGGGATAAAATTAGCTTGTAATCGGTTTAGGCACTGCCCAACGACATTAAATTAACTAAACAATAGAATCGGGAATCGGGAATCGGGAATCGGGAATATGCAATAGAGATTAATCGTAGGGTGGGCAGTGCTTGAGAGGGATAAAATTAGCTTGTAATCGGTTTAGGCACTGCCCAACGACATTAAATTAACTAAACAATAGAATCGGGAATCGGGAATCGGGAATCGGGAATCGGGAATCGGGAATTTGCAATAGAGATTAATCGTAGGGTGGGCAGTGCTTACGAGGGATAAAATTAGCTTTTAATCGGTTATTTAGCCACTGCCCAACGACATCAAATTAAGTATAAAATCGGAGTGAATTGTCTAAATTTTGATAACCCTAATCGTAGGTTGGGCATTGTTTTATACCGATACTATCAGCGTGTAATCCGTTGGTTAGGCACTGCCCACCAACATCAAATTCACTAAAAAATAGATAAAAATAATCCTAGGGTGGGCAGTGCCTAAGACCGATAAGATCAGCTTGTAATCGGTTTAAGCACTGCCCACCCTACATCTACATCTTCTCTAGATTTTTAATAAGATTACTGGTCAGGTGGGCAGTGCCTAATACCAATTCAAACCCTGACAATCCTTTTGGTACCCACTGCCCACCCTACATCTACATCTGAAGAATGAAGAATGAAGAATGAACAAATTCTAAAAGTGCGATTGACCTTAGGTCACGCTACGCGATGCTCGGTACGAGCCGCTACGCGATCGCAAAAATGATTTGTGGTGGGAACCCCTGTGAGATCTCCCCATCTCCCCATCTCCCCACCCTTAGTACACTTCCCACACTTTCCCCTTCTAAACAACCCGATGTATTGTACTCAAGTACAGCACTACGGATTAAGGTTAGGACGTTGATACAACCAGCAAAAGCTCTTTTAGTCAACTTTTGCCTTTTGCCTTTTGCCTTTTGCCTTGCGCGTAGCGCTATACAAACCGTTATAATGGATTAAGCCAGTTCCATTAAATCCCTGTCCCACATTCATCTAGCTATTGATCAGGCAGCATTCCATCGGACCATCCTGTCGGCGGAATGCTAACAAAAGCACTACTCCCATCACTCCTCTAAACAAAATCTAATGTCTGGTAACTCACCCCCACTCATTCAAACCCTCAACCCAGACCGTTGGGCAGGGTGGAGCATGGACTTTATCGGGGCAGGCTATATTGCTTTATTTGTCAAAAATGGTCGGTGTGTGCGGGTATGGAAACCAGGGCGTCATGTCAGCTTTGCCCTACCCTGGCTAGAAAAATGTGAACTGCTCCTAGTAGACAGCAAACTCAGGCACTTACCCATTACTTCCCAAGGAGACTTTCTATCCCGGGATCAGTATCTGGTCAATGTCTCTTTGAATGTAATGTATCAAGTGGTAGATGCCAAACGAGTTGCCCTAGAAATATCTGACCCCATTGCTGCCCTAACTAGTGCCGTTAAAGATAGTTTAGGAGTAGCAATTAGTCACCTAAGGATGGAACAGTTAACCAATCAGGGACGGGTAGAAGTCCGACAATACATTCTCGACCATGTTGACGTTTACTATACCGTAGGCTTTTCCATCGAAGATGTGCGAGTCAGTGACATCAGCTTTCCTAACACACGCGGGATAATTCGTCAAGTCGAAGGGATGAGTGCTCGACAGGAAGCAGAACATGAAGCCGTCCTAAAAATGCAGATTGCCAATGCTGGTCGCCCAGAACTCTCCCCACCACCAATCCAGCAAGTCAATATCCTCCCTGGTGGAGAAGCTAACTCTAAACACTCCATTGTCAATCAGGAAGTACCTAGGGCTACAATTCCAGACGAATCAGCCGCCACACCCAGTCTGCCCATTCGCGATCAACCAGTACTTGCCCCAACCGTACTTTTTTCCAATCCTACCCCAGCAAGCAAGGGGCGTTTAGTAAACCGTTCATCCGGTGCCATGATTGTTTTGTCTGCTAATCCTTTCACCATTGGCAGAGAACCCACGAACACCCTAGTGTTAGAAGATGCGATGTGTTCTCGCAACCATGCCCAAATTCTCCAAATTCCAGAGCCTCAGGACAAAGTGCGCTACCAAATCATTGATGTGGGTAGTTCCAATGGTACTTTTGTGGACCAACAGCGGCTTAGTTCCCATCAACCCTTTTGGCTTAGTGCAGGAAATGTGATCCAGATTGGTAATCAGGAATGGACTTTCCAGTTACCTTGAGCAGTTGATCCGCATCTAATACTCTACGAGGCAGCATTACCGTAAAAGTAGTGCCAACGCTAACATCACTGTTTAGACTAATTGTCCCACCATGAATATCGACACATTTTTTGACAATGGCTAACCCCAGTCCAGTACCAGAAATATTTTCTACATTCGAGCCTCGATGAAAAGCATTAAATAGATTATGTTGCTCTTTCCTAGGAATGCCAATCCCGTCATCACTCACCTCAAAAATAACTTGGTTATTTTGACAGGTAAACTTGATCAAAACCTTGCCTCCATTAGGGGAATACTTGATGGCATTGTCAATCAGATGGGTAAGGATTTGCAGTAGCAGCTTAGAATCAAACAACGGTCGCCCACAGTCTTGATCAATGTTTAAAATCAGGTGATGTTTATCACCATAGTGCTGTTGCATGTCATCCACTAGATCACGCACAAATACCCCTAAATCCAAAGGAGTAGGCTGAAACTCCAGTTGTTCAAATTCTGCCTTATTCAGGAACATCACATTACCCATTAAGTCCGTTATCCGTTGAACAGCTGCTCGGATCCGTTGAAAATGTTGGCTTTGTTTAGATTTATCCCATCGATGGCAGTAAGCTTCCAGCAGTTCAGAACTGGAGAGAATGCTGGTCAAGGGCGTGCGGTACTCATGGGAAATGGCTATGATCATCCGAGATTTAAGATGATTGAATTCTTGTTCTTGGGCTAGAGCTTTGCGTAGCTGAGCTTCTAATTCTCGCAGTTGCTGGTTTGCCTGTTGTAGATCAGCAGTGCGTTCCGCTACCCGCTCCTCTAAGTACAAATTTTGGTCTTCTAGTTGTTTGGTCAGGAAATGCAGTTGTAAATGCACCTTGAGACGGGCTAACACTTCTTCAGTCTGAAACGGCTTGGTGATGTAATCTACAGCCCCCAGGGACAAACCTTTGATCTTATCAACCGTGTCATTCAGAGCAGTCATAAAAATCACTGGTATTTCATTAGTTGCCGGATTAGATTTCAGTCGGCGGCAGGTTTCAAAACCATCCATTACCGGCATGATTACATCTAACAAAATTAGATCTGGTGTTGCATATTCGCTCTGATCGATAGCCGTTTCACCATCAGTTGCTACCAATATTTCCCATCCCGAATTTGCGATCGCTTCCGACAACACTTTCAAATTCGTGGGATTGTCATCAACGATCAAGATAGTGGCTTGATCAACTTTAGTGATAGTCATGGATTTACCCCCTGAACGATTTTATAAATTCCCGAATTTGCTTAACCTGAAAGCTAGTTGCTAATTGCCTTAACTCCTTGGCAAAATGCCGATATTTTTTATCGCTCTGTTCCAGTTCAACCAAGGTTTTATCTATGCCATGGATATTGCCTCTTTTGGCCAATTCAAATAGCTGATCAATTACCTCAGCTGGTGGAGCAAAAATTTCACCTGTCTCCAGTGATAGATTTTCTGAAGTTATACTTTCTAGGTTGTTATTATGTTCATAAATCCAATTAATTTTTAAATATTTTTGTAACTGATTAAAAAGATAATCCATGTTAATTGGCTTAGATAAAAATGCATCAGCTCCAGTCTTTATACTGTTTGTTATGTCAGTTTCAAAGGCACTAGCAGATACAACCATAATCACTACATTTGGCAATTGCTGTGATTTCCTAATAGCACCGATCATTTCCAATCCATCCATAATTGGCATCACAATGTCTGTCAAAATTAAATCGGGCTTAATTTCTGTTGCTTGCTGATAACCTTCTTGACCATTACTTGCTTCAAAACAACGAAATCCAATCGACTCTAGTAGGTTAATGAGTAACGAGCGATTGTTGAGATGATCATCCACTATTAGTATGGTTGGACGTTTCCCTTTAATGCCAACAATATTGCTGCTGTCTACGACTGTTTCTTGCTGGGGCGATTCGGTAGTGGTTGCTAGTTCCAAATCTAGCCAAAACCTACTTCCCTCACCTAAGGTACTTTCCACTTTGATTTCACTCCCCATTAGGGAAATAAGCTTCATACTAATTGCCAATCCCAAGCCAGTGCCTTCTGATTGTTTTTTAGTATCTCCTACCTGCTCAAACGGCAAAAAAATCTTTTTCAATTGTTCTGGAGTCATCCCGACACCAGTATCTTCAATTTGAAACCTGATTGTGTGGGAAGGGTCACCATTCAACGATGAACCGATTAAACTTACTTGAAAGGTCACACTTCCAGTATCAGTAAACTTAATCCCATTACCCAGTAAATTAATTAAAACTTGCCGCAGGCGTTTTTCATCCCCATAAATACCCACTGGCAGCTGAGGCTCGGCATGGTAAATAAACGATATACCTTTTTGCTGGGCACGAATCCGACAAATTTCTACCACGCCCATCAAGAATGAAGTAAAATGAATATCACTTTTGTGCAGCTCTAGTTTCCGAGCTTCAATTTTCGATAGGTCTAAAATATCATTGATTAAAGTAAGTAAATGGGAGCCACACTGGTGAATAATACCGATGCCATCCAGGTCTGATTTACTTATATTTGAAGAGCGTTTGAGGATTTGAGCGTATCCCAGAATGCCATTGAGGGGAGTGCGCAGTTCATGGCTCATGTTAGCCAAAAATTCGCTTTTTGCCTGGTTAGCAACATCAGCAGCTACTTTGGCTGTTTCTAATTCTTGAGTGCGCTCCTTAACTTTGACCTCCAGAGTGCGAGAATAATCTTGCAATTGCTGGTTAGCTTGTTTCAATTGCCATTGATTATGGGTATTAGTTCCTAAAATCGCCGATAAACATAGAGCTATTAATGGGGAAATTACAGGAATCCACCAACCTGTTAGAAAGACTAAATAGCTACCACCGACAATCATGCCCCCTGTCATCAAAATACTCAGAATTAATTTGCTCAGGAGATGTTTTCTTAACCAGTTAGTCTCTGGTAATACCCAACTTCCTACGGCTCCGATCAACGAACAGCAAAAAATCCACAGCCCCTGTGCGTTAACATACCATACTCGCAGCAGAAGTCGTCCATCAAGTGCTGCACTCAACATCTGGCTGGCGATATTGGCATGAATAACAACACCAGGCATTTCCTGAACGATAGAGCTGAGACTGCTATCATAGGGCGTCGGAAAAATGTCGTTAAGGCTCGGTGCAGTCATACCAATCAAAACAATGCGATTGTACAACTGCTCCGGCGAAATTCTATTGCTCAGAACATCACTGATTGAAACTGTATTGAAGCGCTCCTGGGTGCCACGGTAATTCAACAATATTTGGTAGCCTCCAAGATCTGCACCTTGATAACCAGCATTTTTCTCGGTTAGATTGAAAAATCTTGCTTGACCTAATTGGTAATACTCGCGCCTCCCATTGATTTTTTTGAGATTGATCCCTTTGGCTTGAAGATACATCAAGCTCAATCTAACGCCTAAAGTAGGTATATCCTTACCGGATTCATCTGCTGCTGATATCAAGCTTCGCCTTACTTTACCATCCCCATCTAGCACCAAATCTGCTAGAGCAACTTGATCTCGTTGTGCTAAGGTCGGAGGTGGGGCAACTCTTTTATCCCTCACGAGGGACTTCACTCCAATCAAGTTGGGTGTGGACTTCATCACCTCAACGAACTCCTGATAACCAGGTTCCACTGGAAAATCGCGATAAATATCCAGACCAATACCTTGAGGCCGGTATGCTTTAATTTTTGTGATTAACTCAGCTAAAACAGCATCAGAAATCGGCCATCCTCCCAGTTGAGTCAGATCCGATTCATCTATGGTGATAATCACAATGCGATTATCAATGTCTTCAACCGGACGCAGGCGAAAAAATTGATCCAGGGTAGCCCACTCCAGTAGCTGGAACCATCCTGCCGTATCCAAAACAGTGACTAGTGCAGCCACAACTGGAGCTATTATAAATACAAAGCGCCATTGCTTCAAACGCTCTTTAAAGTGAAGCCACATTCCCCTTAGTCAATCTCTAATCTAGGTCAGGTTTGTTCTCTACCAACCTTGGTGAGAAGCCTATAGGCGCTTCTATTGGTTGGCAGGATTCCAGGAATAGCATCGACCGGTAGAACTGCTTTTGTGGTGAGTCACTAACCCGTCGATAACTTACCTACAGAGTTCCCAGTAAATCCTGACTAAGTAACAGTCTTGAGAAAAAAAGCAAAAAAGGGATAAAAATTGACGTTGCCCAATTATGGAATGATTGAGGCTAATTGGTAATGGGTAATTGCTAACTGACTCAACTATAGCAATTATCATAGCTATGAGGTACACAGAATTTTTTACCTCTTCCCTCTTCCGACTTACCTGTTATCTGCTCCGTTATCTGCTCCGAAGTCCCTGCTCCCTGCTCCCTAAAACCGAATAATTTGTACCTCACCCAAAGAATAATTGCTATATACTTGATTGAGTTTCTTAGTTCAGCTATTGACAGGATAGGACGGAATCAATTCCGTAAGTTGTTTTAAGCCCCATGTTAAACCCCTGGTTTAAAACCACGGGTTTAAGAAGCGAGATTTTTTGGATTTATCACAGATCAGCTGCTAACTAACCCCTTGAGCCCCATAGGGTTAAATCCTTGCAAAGCAAGGATTGCAGGATAAGAGTTGATGGCCTGATGTTCAGTGATTTATAGTTTATTTATTGAGCAACGGCTGGTTAGCGATCGCATTTAGTCCTACTGATTGTAACAGTTCTTCCCAATGGGAGCGATAGACTGAATTTCTTGGTTCAGCTCGCCTTAAATCAGCGAGGGTAGCGACAGTATCGACCCAAATCCCATCTTTAGCCAACAATGAGGCTTTTTTCAGTGAGGCTTTTAATGTGTGCTGATTCATCAAGGTAGAATTGGCTTCAACTCGACGAATCCATCCAGTTACCTCAGGACTATCTGGTTCTAAATACTCCCCACAAATCATCACCAAAGACCACTGGTAATTCTTACCGACCTTTAGTGGTGGAGCCTCAGGTGGTAATTGAACCGCCATTACACCTGGCTGATTAGGCAGACGTATAAAGGACTGGTAATGATGGTTTCGCTGTTCATCCTCGAAACTTAAAAAAGCTTCTTGAGCTGAAGTCTGAGGAACATATACCAGCAAAGTTGGACGTTCTGCTACCGTTAAGCCCAAATTAGTGGCTGGCATCAGCGGTGTGACTGATGAAGTGGTGGTTTTAGCATCAGAGAAACAAATATCTTCACCCCGGGAAGCTCCTCCCCTTGCTCTCTCCGGTCTTGGATTCTGCGTATTTCTGAATCCGATCGCCTGAGTTGGCAAACTGTGGATGAGATTCATTCCTAGGAATAGTAAAGTAAAACAAAGTGGTAATCTCACGGCTAATTTGTTTGATTTCATAAAATATTTCCTATTGCTGCAGGACTTTCTTTATGATCATGCTGGGCACAGAAAGCAGAGCAGATTATTTACCGCTTTCTAATTTTTATTTTGAGGGTTGCTAGAACTTTCAATATAAACGCCTAATGTTTGCGTTCATGTTTGTTTTATGTTTTATTTCTAGTATGTTTGATGCCCAATTGTCCTCTAAGAATGTGTTTGAAAAGTCCTTCGATTAGAGATAGAGCAGTCGCCAGGGCAGTTAGGACATGACAAAAGTCTCACACCCTTTGTAAGCGCAAGAGTTTGACTTCTGACTTCTGACTTCTGACTTTTGACTTCTGCTATAGAGCAATTACAACCAATTTCCCACTAACACAAAGGGAGCCCAGTAGACAGGATGGTTATATTCCCCTTTCAATAGCGCTAACTGAGCACGGCGCAATGCTTCAGCTTTAGTTACACCTGCTTGAGCCAGATACTTGTAAAATTCAGCCATCAGCTGAGCAGTAGATTCATCCCTTACTGCCCATAGGGTAGCTAAGGTGCTCCGTGCTCCCGAACGTACTGCTACTCCAGCTAACCCCAAGACAGCACGATTATCCCCTCTAGCAGTTTGGCAAGCACTGAGTACCAATAATTCAATGGGATTAGTGTCTTGTCTTTCTCTTGAGCGCAGTAGTGAATTGAATTGCCGGACATTAATTCGATCGTTCCAGGCTAAAACAAACGTCTCATCGGCAGTACTACTAAACTGACCGTGGGTTGCCAGATGTAATACTGGGAAAGGTTGTGCATCAACAGCGTTTTGGAGGTTGCTATCAGTAAACTCCTGATTCAAAAGCACTGTTGTGGAAATTTTTGAGGAAATCTGTTCTAATTCTCGCTTTACTGCTGGCAACGGCTTAAAACCTTGGCGACCCTCACTCAGCCCAGCAGTTATAGCTTGGATCTGGTTTGATTCAAGGGAGCGTGGATCTAAAAGCTGCAATCCTGGACTTAGAGCTATGCTATATTTCTCGATCAAATACTGTTGACCATCATAGAGAGCGGACATGGGTAAATTCCGCAAAGAACCATCTAGCACAAATACTAGAGTGGTGATGCCGTGGTCTTCTAACTCAGATTCTGCAGGTCTAATCAGCCAATCATAACCTTGCTGATAGAGCTTGAGACGTGCTCGCTCAGAAAAAGCTCTATTCAAAGATTGTCGCATCCGTCGGAAGAACTGCTCCAGCTCTGCTTGAGGTATATAAGTTTGGTAGTGACGGAGGGCTTGTCCTGGCACAGAAACAATCACCTCTAACCGTTCTGGCAAAATAATAGGATAAATAACTGCCGCTTTCTGGTCAATTTGGTCAATCTGCCTCGGTTGACCTTTTAAACAGGCTTCCTGGAAAAAGTTCTCTAATTCAGCTAATTGCAGCGATTCAATAACTTGCATCGCCTTTTTCAGGTGGTCTTGACTAATTTCTGCTGAGCCTTTTGCCTGGGATACCCCTCCTGGCTCAGGGGTGGTGACAGAAGGTTGCAGTAGTAATTCAACTAGCTCTCGATAGATCGGTTCGACAGTTTCAGTGAAAGAAAATTGGACATCTCGATTGATAGCGACTAAGTCTGAGCGCAGTGACTGGAGAGTTTTGACCGCTGAATCGTAAGCTGCGATCGCTTCGTTGATATCCCCCTGCTGTTTGTGCAGCCTCCCCAGTTGCCAAGCTGCACGAGCGGCAATATCTGAGGCATGATTACCTTGGGCAATCTGTAGAGCATTCTCTGTTAACCTCAAAGCCTCGGACCACTGCTGGGTTTGTTCATACAATGAACCTAACTGAGTCATGGCATAAGCTTGAGCTGTTGGATCCCCCAATTCCATGGCTTGTTGCACTGCTCGTGCCAGAATTTTTGCGGCTTTTTGGATAGGTATAGGCACCCCTTGTGACTGTCTAGTTGAAGCAGCTGCCAACTTTGACAAGCTCTCAGCAAAGTTGACCGCAGCATAGACTGTGGTTCGACTGGGGGGCTGCTGAGCTAGATTAGATTCAATGGCAGGCAATAGTGCGATCGCTTTCTTGTGCTGGTCTAGTTCTATATAAAGGCTGAGTTGGTTGAGTTGTGCTTCAGTTTGAATTTGTGGGCTAGTTGCTTTTGTGACCACTTGTTGGTAATACTTCAAGGCGGTTTCCGGCTCTTGTAAGTTTCTGGAAGTATTTCCCAAGCTGAAAAGAATGTGACTGGTATCCGTGGCAGAATCTAACTTCTGGGCGATTTCCAAACTTTGCTCTAAAACTTCCCTGGATTCGTGTACATCTCCCACTACTTGCAAAGCCACTCCCAAACTCCGCAATCCCTTGACTTTAAGCAGGGAATCATCTTGAGCTTGGAGCTTTTCATTGACAGCTTCTAAGAGTTTTCGCGATCGCCTGTAGAAGCCCATAGTTTGTAGGGCTTGAGCCTGGTTAATCTGGCTACCCAAGATGCCAACCTCATCCCCTAGAGATTGATACGTAGCTTCTGAGTTTTGCCAACTTTCCAGAGCAGATTCCGTTTGTCCCATCGCATTTCTGAGACTGCCCTGAATAGTCAGCGCTTGAGCCAAAATCGACCCTTTTTCCCTAAGTTGTATACCCTGCAAAATCTTCAAACTTTGGTCAATAGCACTCTGGGCTTGCTGCCATTTTCCCAATCGTTGGTCAGCTAAGGAGAGATAGCTCAAGCTCAAAGCTTGTCCCACTTCATCACCTTGTTGCTCAAAACCAACAGCTGCCTGTTGCCAGACAGCAGCCGCCTCAGCAAATCGTCCGGCTTCATAGAGAGTTCTGCCTTGCTCTAGCAACTCTGAACCATGCTTGGTGGGTTCTAGCACAAGGGTTTGGGGATTAGAAATAGCACTAACGAGTTCCTGGTTTCCACCGACCTTTGCTCTACTCCCCAGTACCGAATGATCAGGATGGGCTACAGCAGGAACTACCATAGTCACTATCAAAAAGGTTAGTAATCCTAACCAGATAGTATAGTGACTAGATTTGGGAAGCTTACCTAGCTTGCTCATCATCTATGTCCAATAACTACCAGCAAATGTTCTTGGGCTCGCATAAATTTCTGTCATCTTAGTTATTAATTAGTTATTTTTAATTGATTATTTTTAATTAGCTGAATATTTAGCCATGACCGGAACATACTCTTCCCCCATATGGGAGCTAATCGGGATTAGTTCTATAGTTCCCACTTTTCTAAGCAAGAGCGTCAACCAACAAACTGTTTAAAAATTCGGTTCGATTACCCATTACCTATGACCAATTGGGTTAACGGGGATATTCAACCCTGATGAGGTATGGCTAGAGATGCTTGATCAACAGCTTTTGTGATAATATAGGGCTATATTGCGATTGGGGCTGTGGCTCAGCTGGATAGAGCAAGCGCCTCCTGAAAAATCGGGCACCATGGAAGAAATTCCGTGAGTGAATGTGGTCAAATTCGGTGAAACCTAAGGGGTATTTAGCTTACTCAGTACTCTAAGGCAATACCGAGCCAAGCCTGAATCTGTGTGCGAGTCATCGTCGAGGTTAAATGCAGGAAGGTGGAGAGACTAGACGGCCACCACCTAAGGGGTATTAACCTTAAAAGGTCCTAGGGTGAAGGTATAGTCCAGAGAGTGGGGAAACTCACACCAATCTGAAGCGCTAGGTCGCCGGTTCGAATCCGGCCAGTCCCGTTGATAAACTATTAGCTATTAGGTACTTTGTAAGCATTCAGCGGTCAGCGGTCAGCGGTCAGCTTATTCTATTCAAAAGCACCGATTGCGCTACTTGAGGTGCTGGGCGAACAGTAGCGTGGCACAGGCTTCTAGCGTGGCACAGGCTTCGACGCTGTGACCTAACCCATAAGCTGATAGCTGATACGCGACACGCTGATAGCTGATAGCTTACGGTACGTTAACTACTTCAATAACTACTGCAACACTTCTTCTAATTGGTGCTGCTCCCAAAGAAAGCGATAAATACCGGGTTGTTGTAGAAGTTCACCATGAGAACCAGTTTGGACAATTTCCCCTGCGTCCATTACCAAAATCCGGTCAGCTTTAGCAGCAGCTGAAAGTTGATGGGAGATAAAAATTACAGTTTTGCGCTGGACTCCTTCGGAAAGATTGTCCAGTATTTGGGTTGCTGTCTGATTATCAACACTCGAAAGTGCATCATCAAGAATCAGCACTGGTGCATCCATCAGTAGAGCTCTAGCTAAAGCAGTACGTTGTCGCTGCCCCCCAGAGAGGGTTATTCCCCTTTCCCCGACAATTGTTTGGTACTGCTGGGGGAAATTCATAATTTCAGGGTGAATTTGGGATTGCGAAGCTGCGTATTCTACCTCTGAGTGTTCGCTGATTGGTATACCGTAGCAGATATTGTTTTTAATGCTAGTGCTGAACAAGAAGCTGTCTTGAGGAACATATGCGATCGCATTCCGCAAGTTCTGCAAGGGCAGCTTAGTAGTATCATATCCATCCAAAAACAGTTGACTAGCTTGAATATCCAGCAAACGAGGCAAGGCATTAGCCAGGGTAGATTTTCCAGAACCAATGGCTCCCACAATCGCTACTGTCTCACCTGCATTAATCGTGAAGCTAACATTTTTCAGGGCAGGAGTTTGACTGCTGGGGTAAGTGTAACTCAAGTTGACAGCCTTGAGCTGACCTCTTACTGGGGTTGGCAGGCTAACTGAATCTGGGGCATTGGTAATCCGAGGCTGAGCCAAGAGAATCGACTCAATACGATCAATACTCACTTCACCACGTTGATAAGCAGTGATGGTAAACCCTAGCAGTGCTGTGGGGAAGACTAAACGTTCAGTGTAGATAATCAGCGCCACAAAGTCACCAATACTGATAGCACCGGACTCAATGGAACCAGGACCAATGCTTAACAGCACCAGTAAGCTGAGGTAGGTAAGAGCCTCAATTATCGGAAACAGAAAGTTTCGTGTTTTTGCCAAATTGAGATTTGCTCCCAAAAGCTGCTGATTGAGCTGATGGAAGGCACGACGCTCGTTTTCTTCCTGAGCGTATATTTTAATCATGGCGATACCACTCATATCTTCCTGAATCAGCTCACTGAGGTTAGACAGTTTCTCCTGGACTTCTTGTTGTTGGCTGCGCAGTTTCTCACTAAATAGCTTGACAATGATCAACATCAACGGATAAACCGCCAAGGCTAAGAACGTCAACCACGGATCAATGCCAATCATAACCGGCACGGTCAAAGAGTAGGCAAACACCGTATTTGCCAGACTCAAAACTGCAAACCCCAATAGACGCCGAATATTATCCACATCACTGGTGGCTCGGTTAATCAAATCACCGATCGTGTTCTGAGAAAAATAGGCTGGTTCCAATGTCAGCAAATGCTTAAAAATCCGTTGCTTCAGGTCAAATTCCACTTTGCGCCCCACTCCAAACAATAGGATGCGCGAAGCCATCCGAATCCCCCACATCAATGAAGTGAGTATCAGAATAAGCAGCACAAATCTCCAGACTTGGTCGAAGCTCAAGGTTTGACTCAACTCGTCAATAGTATCCCTGATCAGTAAGGGGATATAAACACCAAGTCCATTGACAATAAGGAGGGCAAAAATACCTAGGGCTGACTGTCGCCAGTATGGGCGCAGGTAAAGCAGCAGTTTTTTTAGACGGGAATTCAGCATGTTACAATACTATACAATTCCCATCCTGGTTACAATATTAAACAATTCCCTTCCTTTAGGCTTAACCTTTCACCAAAAATCGGGGAGTACTTAGCCTCAAGGGAACCGCAAATCATAAATTACCGACCCTTACTGAAGGTGGGAGCCGAGGGTGGTATCGGTTTACTTCCGATGAAACCAGAAACCCACACTATACCCGATTGGGTTCATGTGGGTAGTTAACATAATGTCTATATTTCAAGAAACATCTCTTGCGGTCGGCGATTCAACTTCTGTACTGGTAACTGGTCTTCCTCGTAGTTGGAAGTAAATATTGCTAAAGAAGGTGTTAATTACCCTGGTAGTCTGGTCAAGGGCTCCGATAGAAGGGATAAAAGCTTGGATGCCAATGGCTTGATTGGGTGGAACAAGTTGAGCCAACACAGCGTCCCTAGGGAAAGGACTAGCATTAGTAGTAAGCTGAATTGATTCCCCATCGGGAACAAAAGCAGTTAAGGTTTCCTCCTGCCACCCGATTGTTTTGGCCATTTGAACCGCAGGTTGGTTTTGAACGACTCCAGGCCCGAGAAGTTGAGCCAGCCGATTAGATAGAAAAGGGGTGCTGGCGACAAGCAAGACAAAAAATCCCGTCCAAATCAAGGTAGGTCCTGGGTTAGAGATATTGTCACCTTTAATTCGCATTGCTCCTAGGAACCAAAGCAGAAGTGCTAAGCCCAATGGTTGAAAGGGAAGTGAGAAAATTGTCCATATCGGTGAAACCAGGGCATTGGTTGGGGTGAAAAACAGCAGGACAATAATGGCAAAAACCAAAAAACCCCCAAGCCAGGTGAAATACTGTTTAGGGATGATTTCGAGCAGCAGCTTGGCGAGCAAAAATCCAAGCACTACCCATAGCAGGACTAGAAATAGTAGTTGCATAGTGAATACCTTGTAAGTTTTTGACCGTTAGCTGTTTGTTGTGGAAGTTTGATCCGACAACTCAACCTCCTATCCGGCTAGTCGTATTCGGCTAATTGATCAACTGTGGTAATTTGATAGGCATAAATCCCTCAAATCGTGGCGACATGCTCAGTTTGAGGAATATCTCAACAGGTAAATCACCCCAGTCTGAATTGCCTTAACACCGGCATTATACTTGCCATTGGCTGCAAAGGGTCACTTTGAAATTGGTGTGAGTGGGATCAAACTAGGAAACGTTTTCTGTCAAAGGGGTTGAAATTTTGCTATTTCAACCAATAATCATAGAATACCCTTGGCGAATTAACAGGGGATATTTGGATCTGACCCCATTTAATAGCAGACTAGGCAAGACTTCATACTCCATGCCTGTTTGCCTCGCGCCGATATTGATGGCCGATATTGATGGCCAATATTGATGTTTGATTGAAAACGTTGCCGGTGGATAAACCAGCTCAAATGGGAAACACTTCATACAACACGACCCCTACCATACAAGAGTCGCTGACGGTGGAAAACCGCATCAGTCGTTTGGAATTAATTGTTGGACAAATCGGAGAGGCAGTGCTTGCCACTACCGAAACTATAGACCGTCTGGCTGACCGGGTCGATAACTTTGTGATTCAAGTGCAAAACCAAGGACAGCAAGTCCAACAACAAGGCTACCAGCTTTTTGCTCTAAGTGATGCGGTGCAAACCTTGGCAGAAACTCAAAATGAGTCTCTAAAACAGCTTGAGCAAGTCACACAAACCTTGCAACAGCTTGCTGCAGCGATTGAAGCAGGGGAACACTGACTTTCCTGGCTGTTGAGTTACGCACCAAGCTTGTCGATTTAGACTGGGTATGGGGTGTGGAAAAGATCGGGTTTGGGGTAAGAATAAGGCTAACCTCCTTTTGGAGCATACTTTCGTCTTTCAAAACCCCTCAAAACTTTTGGGGATTATTGACAGGTTTATTGAGAATAAATTGCTCCAAAGCATTCCCAGGAAACTAAGAAATCTCGTTCAGTTATTTGAACCAGTTAAAATTATGGCTCAATCAGGACTTACGCAGCAACTCTACTTGTAGGGTCTCCCTCAGGACCCTACACCATCAGCATGTTTGTTGCCCAGTTTTGCGTAAGTCCTGTCAAAGTCAGCCTACACCCACGCGCTCACCCTATCCTGACTCTGAACGCCGTGCATTGAAGAGTGGAGTGTTGTGGAAATGAAGCTAAAGCTTTCCAGCATGGTAAAAATATGCTACCACAACGAGAGTACCCAAAACTGATTAGGAGAGCATTAATGCATTTTCCAACGCGGTACTTCCTCCTTGTTCCGGCGACTGTACTCATGAGCTTATTGACCGTTAGCTGTAGTGGCAAAAAAGTTGAATGTCAGAAAATTATTGAAGTGGCGAACCAGGCAGTTGAAGAAGCTAAAACCCTGACTAATGGTGGAGAATCAAGTGATCCCGAGGCAATGCTCCAGGCAGCTAATGCTATGGAGGGGGCATCTCAAGACATGGAATCGATAATAGTTAAGGACGAACAGCTCCAAGACTATCAAGCTGGTTTTATTAAGATGTATCGCAATACCAGCAAGGCGACTCGCGACTTTGTAGAGGCTTTTAACAAGCAAGACCGCTCAGCTGCGGAGGAAGCCTTGAGCAATTTGCAGAAAGCCACCACCCCAGAACCAAAATTAGTGGCGGATATTAATACCTACTGCTCAGCTAACTAGGGGGTTGAAACAGTTAATAAAACCCTATTATTACCTCGACGTCTGTATTGCCAGACAGGTTGTTTAGATGTCTTGTGGTGGGCTGACTGCGCTATAGAATCGCCGTCTAGAGCGCAGCTGAAAAACCCGATATTTTTATATGCTAGTTAGGCAATACCCAAAATACCGTAGCTGCTAGGTCTATAGTAAATTTACCATTCAAGTATATGGTATGTTTCGTTTCTCAAGTACTGCCAGTAGTATATGTGAAGTAACCCAACTTGCTTCGCTAACAGCGAAGCAAGGACGGTCTTATTCGTCTTTAGGATTTCCCGCTTCATCCGCCGATGCCACGTTGGGTACTCCCTAAGAATAGAAAGTCCAGAACTGAATCTGGTGATGGTCTTACTCAGCGTCCACAGGCAGTCGCCCGTCTTCCACAGGCAATAATTCTTTTTGCCGCTTGGTTTTCGCCGTTTGTAACGGTCGTGCCAGTTGATTTATGTCTAAATGACATCTTGCGCTTGCCTTTTCTGCACGCTGTTGCGAACGGTGGTCGAGTTCGTTTACGCGCTTTGACTACATCTCTATTCCACCTAGCTCGACTATCATCAGCCCATGCCTAACCATGTAGACCTAAGCCAGTTATATTCATATTAGCATATAATCAACTATTTGACTATCCATCCCCACCGTCAAAGTTGGATGGGGAATTCCGCCATTTTTGTTAAACAATCTGCCTTTGAGATCTAATGAAATATGCCTTGGTTCATGAGTGGTTGACTCCCAAAGCAACTGGTGGCTCAGAACTGGTAGTGCAAGAAATACTCAAACACATTGATGCTGACCTGTACGCCCTGATTGATTTTGAATCAACCAATCCCCAGAGTTATCTATATCAGCGCTCTATTGGCACAACATTCCTACAGAACTTACCCTTCGCTCGTAAAGGGGTTCAGAAATATCTGCCGCTGCTACCCTTAGCGATTGAACAGCTTGAACTAGGGGAGTATGATGTTATTCTCTCCTCTTCCCATGCTGTTGCCAAGGGTGTCCTTACTAGTCCCCAACAACTGCACATCTGTTACTGCCATACGCCCATGCGTTATGCCTGGGACTTGACGTTTGATTATTTGCGCAGTAGTTCTATGGGACAGGGTCTTCCAGGCTTGATCACTCGCTATCTGCTTCATCGGTTACGTCAGTGGGACGTGATTACAGCAAATCGGGTGGATTACTTTATTGCCAACTCTCATCACACAGCACGGCGGATCTGGCGCTGCTATCGGCGTAGGGCTGAAGTTATTTACCCACCGGTTAATATTGAACGTTTTCCTTTCCAGGAAGAAAAAGAAGATTTTTATCTGACCGTTTCCCGGATAGTAAGTTACAAACAAGTATCTTTAATTGTTCAAGCTTTTAATCAACTGGGATACCCTCTCGTGGTGATTGGTGATGGCTCAGATTTAGCAGGGATTCGCAACTTGGCTCACAAGAATGTAAAATTTATGGGATTTCAACCCAATGAGGTGGTTGAGCAGTATATGGCTAAAGCTAAAGGGTTTGTCTATGCTGCCTGTGAGGATTTCGGCATTGCCCTGGTGGAAGCCCAAGCTTGTGGTACGCCGGTGATTGCCTATGGTGCTGGTGGGGCACTAGAAACAGTTCTAGATATTCGGCAACATTTAGACAGTGGTACAGGTCTATTGTTTCCAGAGCAAAGCTCAAGGGCTTTGATTGAAGCCATGGAAACCTTTGAGACCTTGGCAGGAAAGTTTAATCGGGAAGCGAGCCGGTTAAACGCTGCCAAATTTGCCCCCAACATTTTTGCTGATCGCTACCTGACATTTTTGGAAAACTGTTATCAAGACTACCAGTTTTAATTTCTCTGGTAAAAAATTAAATATCCTAGCTGGCTATGCGCTATAGCGAGTGTCTCGTAGCTTTATGATTATGACGTGTGGTGTGAATTGAAGGAGTGAGATGACTGCCGAAAGCCAACTTAACTCCGTCAAGATATTGCGAGCATTCGTGAAGCGAGGTTTTCAGCCCCTCGTTTCACGTCGTAGACACAAGAATCTGACTCGCTATCGCTTAGACGGAAATTTTGCCAAGCGACTGTTTGATGTGACCTTTTCCCTATCAGTTCTGATTTCGTTTTTTCCCGTTTACCTGCTACTGGCATTGCTAATTGTGATCAGCTCACCTGGACCAATTTTTTATGTTCAGGAGCGGGTGGGTAAAGACTACAAACCTTTTGCTTGCCTGAAATTTAGAACTATGGTGGAAAATGCCGACGAAATGTTGCTAGAGATGATCGAAAAATCCCCTCAGATACGGGAGGAATTTCAGGATAATTACAAGCTCAAGGATGATCCTCGAATTACTGGAATTGGAAAATTTCTACGGCTGACTAGCTTAGATGAGTTTCCTCAGTTCTGGAATGTACTCAACGGACAGATGAGTGTGGTTGGTCCAAGACCGTTAGTGCCAGAGGAATTGCCCAAATACGGGCGTCACATGGATAAAGTCTTGACAATTCGACCCGGAATTACTGGCTTATGGCAGGTTTCTGGACGCAATGACATACCTTACCACCGCCGTGTGCAAATTGATGTTTACTATGTCAGTTTCCGGAATTTTTGGCTGGATTTATGGATCATCGTGAAAACCATTGGTGTTGTTATTTTTCCCAAAAATAACGGTGCTTACTAGAGGTAACTAGTGCCTGCTAGAGGAGAAATTAGGTAATGGGTGACATTAGGTAATGGATCATGGGTAATGGGTAATAAGCCCAGTTGCCAATTACCCATTACTGATACCAAGTTGCTCTCAAACCTATTATTTAAGCTATTATTTATTGCTTAAGGGCTCAATTGAACGGAATGGGGAGATGGGAGTGAACAAGCTCCTATCTCCTACCCATGTCTTGATGCAGTCGCTCATGGGGGTTTCCCCCAAGACCGCTTAGGTGCGCTTTCCGTAGGCGAATTAAATTCGCCACGGGTCGCACCTCTGCATCGCTAAATGCAAGTCGGTATGATTACCTACTATCAGCATAGTTTGTTGATATGATCGCCCTATCAAACCGGAGGGAAGATCAGATGAACAAAGCAGAACTACGCCGATCCCTGCTTCAAAAGCGCCAGTCTATGTCTGTAGAAGAATGGCGGCAAAAAAGCGATCGCATCTGTACCCATCTACAATCTGGCGTCCTAGTTACCCAGTCACAAACAGTTTTAGCCTATTTCAGTTTTCGACAAGAACCAGATCTAAGTCCCCTATTTACAGACACTAAGCACTGCTGGGGACTACCCCGATGTGTGGGAAAATCTCTCTTCTGGCATACCTGGAAGGCGGGCGTTCCATTGCAAAAAGGAAATTATGGTATTTTAGAACCCAAACCTAATGCTACCACCCTAGAGCCAAAGGATGTGAATTTAATCCTTGTACCCGCTGTGGCTTGTGACCAGCGGGGGTATCGTTTGGGCTACGGTGGTGGTTTCTATGACCGACTGCTGAATTCACCAGAGTGGGATTCTATTCCTACCATCGGCATTGTATTTGAATTTGCCTATATACCTCAACTACCCATTGATGAGTGGGACAAAGGCTTGCACAGTGTTTGTACAGAAACAGGATTCAAGAGGGTGGAACAGATCTGAAATTCCGTGTTTCATACTGTTTCATACTCTTGCTGTACAAAAACTTGAGACTTCGTACTTCATTTAGTAGACGATTGACAATTAAGCGCTCCCTTTGGATAAGCAATACGTTGGTGATTATATTGTTGCCAAACTCTGATGAACACTTGGGCAATTTTTGATAAATCCTGCCGGGTTAGCCCAGAATCGACTAATTGGTTGTCCTGCCAGCGAGCTTTGAGAATTTTATTGACCACCGTAAGAGCAGTTTCCGGAGTGACCTCTTTGAGTGAGCGTAGCGCCGCTTCACAGGCATCAGCTAACATAACTACACCAGTTTCCTGGGACTGGGGAATTGGACCGTCATAACGAAAATATGACTCGTCCACAGACCCAGTACCTTCAAGTTGAGCTTTTTGCTGAGCCTGGAAATAAAAATAGGAAATCAGCAATTTCCCCTGATGCTCTGGGATAAAGTCCCGCACTGCCTTGGGTAACTGGTGCTTACGAGCCATAACCAGTCCTTCGGTAACGTGCTTTTTGATAATTTCAGCACTCTTGAAAGGATCATTAATCTGATCATGCTTGTTCGGACCACCCATTTGATTTTCTATAAACCCTAACGGATCGTGCATTTTACCAATGTCATGGTAGAGCGTACCTGCCCGAACCAGTTCCACATTACAGTGGAGTTCTTGAGCCGCTGCTTCTGCCAAAGAAGCAACAAACAGAGTATGTTGAAACGTTCCAGGTGCCTCAGTAGCTAGACGCTTGAGCAAGGGACGGTTGGGATTAGACAATTCTGCCAGACGAATCGGTGTCACCAGGTCAAACAAACGTTCCAGGTAAGGTGATAGCCCCAGGGCGACAATACTCCAAGCTAAGCCAGACAAACCTAATAACAAGGCTCCTGGCAGAACTGCAGACCAAATTGTACTAGCAGTGGCACTAATAATCAGATTGATAATCAGGGAAACGACACCTTGAGTTAAGCCCACCCCAACTCCGAGCAGAGCCAATTCCTCTCGCGATCGCATTCGTCCTGCCATCAAGGCACCCAGTAAACCACCAGCAACATTTGCTAGTACTTGTTCTCCAGTGACTTCCATACTAAAGGTCACTAAGCCTGTCAGTAAACCCACTACTGTCACGCCCATCGTAGACCCATAAAAGTTCCCTACTAACAAAGCAATAGCAGGCATAGTGTAGGGAATCTCGAAGAAGGGACTCTTGAAAAGTATTGATATTGGCATACTCAGGGTCAGTAGCAATACCAAAATGTAGTCCCGCCGTCTCCATTTCGGGTGAACTCGCCGTTGCACTAAGGCAAAGATGCCCACCGTAGTAGTAACCAAACCACCAAATCCCATCAAACCCAGCCAGTTAATTCCTCGACGGCTTAAGTCGAAATAATCCAGTAGTACAAAGTCTGTTTGAGTGATGGTTTCACCTTCGGTTACAATCACATCTCCTTTCCGCACTGAAACCATCATTGGTTCCACTTTTTCTGCTGCCTGTTCTGCTATGAGCTTGGTTAATTCTTTGTTTTCGATCAAGTTGGGTTCTAAAACTCTCACTAGTAAATACTTGGCTAGTGGTTGAGCTTCCTGGGGCATAAGGCTACTCAAGTTTACCTTCACCGCCTCTTGGATCAGATTTGGTGGTAATCCTGGAACAATGCCTTGGGTCAGGATGCGACTAGCAGCCTGCTTAATGACTATGCGGGTTTTCTGCCAATCTTGATCTGATAGATCGAGTACGGAAACATCATTTAGGCTACTGAATTCAGGGCTAAGGTATTCTGAGAGCTGAGGCAACACCTGAGCATACTGTTGGCGAGCAGCAGATATTGACTCAATCAGAGCTGAGAACTCTTGTTCAGAAGACTTTTGACGGTAGCTTTGCAGTTCACTTACTGCCTGAACAAAAGCTACATTTAATGAATTTTCTGGCGGAGTCGGTGGTTTGGCTTCAGAATCAAACCCGTTGCCATGGTTATCGATATCTGAAAATGCCAAGATAGCCCGCCATTCCCATTCCTTACTTTGCCGTAGATACCGCTGGGTGGCGATGGATAGTACATCAGTCTTTACAAAAGGAAAAACACCGCTGTTAGTGCGCAGTTCTTCGACAGCGTCCAGAGACTTATCAAGATTTTGATAAATTCCTTCTGTAACAGATTGGTCAATCATCAAGACTGGTTGAGCACCTCTTTGAGCTTCTTTGCGTCTCTCAGCCGTGGTCTTAGAGTCCTCAACTATAGCATCGAATGGTGCCCGGATTGTCTGTGGTGCTACTCTGTCTTCACGTAGCTGTGGCTGATTGTAAAAGCGCCCTCCCATAACACTGGTCAGGGAAACCACTGCTAAAGTCCACATTACAGGTAGAGTAATTCTCTGTTGAATTTGGTGCTGGCTTTTGCCCCAATCTTTTCCTGAAGTTAGGCTAGTCGAAGTGCCTTCACCATGGGTTGGAGACTCTCTCGGCTGTAGAGGTTGTCCTTTCAAATTCTCCTGCTGTGGGCTAACTGAGGATTTGGCAGCACTAGAGGAGTTAAATCCCAAAAAACTGCGAAGGTGCTGAGATGTTCGCCGTAATTGCGTGATCGGCTGCGTCAGCGAATTGAACGTTTTCATAGCACAGGAATGGCAATGTCTGGTAACAGTAGCGGTCTGCTCACAATTTGCTGTGTGGTGGTGGCATTTTGCTTAAAGACATCTACATTTATTTATTATTCATAAAAAACACTGGAAAGTTTGCCTCCACTCATTTTAAATCCACTCATTTGACATGGGTAGAGCCCACGTTGCGTGGGAAACTTCCAGTGACAATCAGGCCTTGTATACTGTAACAGTAACTGGAGTTTGCGAACAGAAAACTTCATTAAAGTGGTAATTATGGTTTCGTGGTTACCTTGGTCAATCCCCATGGCTATTGGTTGGGTTTGACTTCCAGATGATTCACAGACCAACTTCACCGTAAATACGCCTAGGTCATTATTTACAACTTTAGCTTTTCTTTCTTTGATCCATTCCCTAGGGGAACTTGGGGTAATTTGCATTAGTGGCTGTCGAGTTGGTGATAAAATGGCTACTCCCATGGAGATAATCCTCAATCATGGAGTTATAAGTCCCCTCGACCACCTAATCCAAGATGATTCCTGTCGTTAACCGCGACTGAAGTCAGCAGTCTTGCAGATACTCCAGCTTAGGGGTTGTGGCTGGAAGTTCTTACCAGGATTAGGCTCAATGGTCTAGTCACACTTAGGCTTAAGTCTTACCCCATAAGCACCCTTTATTGCGGGGTCAGTAACAGAATATAATCTCAGACTTCACTGATTTTTAGCTGACAAGGCTCAGAAGCCAGTGTTTTTTTAGATCATCTTAGTTTAACTGGTTTATATTGGTTTTACCTATAGCTGTGGTAGCAAATTCAACACCACGGGTGCAACACAGGCCATGAAAATTTTATGTACCATCAAGTTTCAGGCTACAGCCCCTTGTAGGTGGAGCTTCATTTTTGGTTTGACAGTCCGTTGATTGAACAGCTTATCGCGATCCGATCACTCTTGGTGCTACCACAGCTAGCTTCTGAAACTCAGCTATGGCTGAAACATCATATACACCTGACCACACTGCCAACAACTGGTCTGCTAATTGCCATTGGTCAACCCCAGTACCGCTGAGGTTAAGCGCCATCAGCCAGGGCACTGGAATACCGATGATACCGTTATAGGCACCAGCTAAAGCACCTGTTAAGGCAGCAGTAGTTTGTGATTGATAGCCTGTAAGAGCTGCACGAGTTACACAGAGGCGAAAATCTTCTGGGGTGTTTAGGAAACAGTACAATGCTAAGGCAATCGATAAAGAGCAGTCATCCTCAGACTCATTTCTACGCCTTTGCTCTCGACGCAGCTGGATAACAGTTTGTTCTAAACTTGCCCCAAGCTCGAGTAGAGTTTGTAATTGTTCCAAGTGTTGCACCCAGACCTTTTGATTTTGATAGTTCCCTAGGTAGGCAATGATTCTGGAAATCAGGGTAGGGCAGTCAAGTTTTTCGGTAAGGGCGATCGCTGTCGCCCAAGCTATTGTCAAGACACTCTCAAACCTTTCAGAATCATTTTGCCAAATTGCTGCCGCCTCTAGCAGTTTTTGGCGCAACTTGACTTCATCTTCATGAAAAAATAATGCTATTGGTAAGGTTGCTACTGCTGCTTCGCTACTGTTGACAGTCCCTTTTAATGAAAGGATAGAGGGTTGAGCCTTTTCACACTGCACTAACCAATCTCCTAAATCGAGGTTGCCACAGCGAATCAAACTTTCAATACCACAAGTAGCAATCTTGCTCCAATGGGAAATCGTCTTACTCAGACCAGCATCCCCTTGGGATGGCGGTCGAAATCTTACTTGAGCTGGTCGTAACTTTTGGCAGCCACTCCCAGCCAGGATTTCTCCCACAAGGCTACCTAACAAGGCACCTCTAAATCGGTTCAAAAGTGAGTACCGCATCCATATTTTGTCAAGAAATCTAGTGTGCTTTTAAATTGCCTTTTTCAACCCGCAAGGCAGCACCCATCAAATTTTTGATTTTAATTACCAATCGATTTTCTCAATGTAAGAACTAGAGCCTGTAACCCCAGTCTATAGCTGTTAGCTCCAAAACCACTAATCTGACCGACTACCACTGGTGCCATGAACGAATGATGTCTAAAGGCTTCTCGTTGATAGATGTTGCTAAGATGAACTTCTACAGTTGGCAAGGCTACCGCAGCTATTGCATCTCGAATAGCCACACTGGTATGGGTATAAGCAGCAGCATTAATTAAAATCCCGTCGTGGTGTCCTAAAGCTTCATGTATCCTATCGACTAAGATACCTTCATGATTAGACTGCAACGCTGTCACGCTTGCCTCAAGCCTTTGCCCTTCTTGCTCTAGGAGATAGTTAATCTCATCCAAGGTGACAGATCCATAAATACCTGGTTCTCGCTGTCCCAGTAAATTAAGATTGGGACCATGGAGAACCAGGATACTTAGACGTTTTCGAGAATCACCGGACACAATGACTATCTAATTCCGACGACACCTTGGGTCATTAACAGGAATGGGGATTGGTTCTGGTTCAGGCTGAGCCTCAGGACCTAATAGCGCTTCAATAAGCTTGCGCGCCCATTCTTGAATTTTTTCCAAAACCTTTTCTATATAGTCCATCAAGCAAAAAGCTCCTATAAGACCACTTGTATCTTTTCTTTTACACTTTCAGTTCCCTAACAGGTTAAAAACCATTACTGCTTTTTGAGCAGATCAGCAAGGGAATCAGTCTTGCCTAAGGTTTTTTTGGCTTGACCATGACTCTGAGAAAGGAAAAAGAACAAAGTGTTGTATCTATTATGTTAATAAGGCTAGCACATTTTATACAATTCATTCAACCAAGATACATTAACCGTGTTTATACCCTCACCAGCATAAGACCTATCAGTTGCCTGACCGAAAAATTGGGGAGTGTGAGGGGTGAGGTCTATACGCCCCTAGCTTTAGATATGGGGTTAGCATCACCCCTGACATAAAACAATTGAGGGATTCGGCGTTTCATTTGTTCTGTTTGTGTTATGATGTTATTACTGGCCTACCACAGGTGAGAAGTCGTCGGTATCACCAATTAATCTACGACGTAAAGCGATGGTAGCAGCAAGGGAGCGAAAAACCCTAAAAACGCATGGACTCTAAAGAGTACCGACCAAAGCGCAAAAGTTAAGTTTTTTAGTCAAAGGTAGGGCGGGGCACGCCCAAACCCTGGGAGAGTTATTCCAGTAAGCTTGTGGAGAGCAGACCGCTGGGTACACTTGCTTAAACTAGATAATGCGTTTGTAGACGGTTATTTGGTGCGAGGAACGGTAAAACCCTTGTGTATTAAAGTCAGCTCGTCGAAACAAGAATCCCCTGGCATAAGCGCCATGGGGAGTGTCAATCAGTCAGTAATATTTGCCGAAAGGCTTGCCTGGTTTCGGGCTTCAAATAATTCTGTTGTAAGGTTTGCCACTGTTGCCATGATTTGTAGCGGTTGGCCTGTAGTAACTGAGCCAACTGGGGAGCGTTATGCTTTAGGTCTGAGTGAAAGACAGAGTTTAAGAATTCGTCTAAAACCATACTGTCCTGAATATCACCTAAGATGCCTTGAATTTGCTTCATATCTTCGACATAGTCCTTATAGGTAGGACTATAGAGTTCAGTAAATAGATTCATTTGGTAACGCACCCGCTTGGCTTGCTTGCGTAGATCGTGAATCATTGATCCACGAATGGCTAGCAGGGACTCAACTGCTGCTGGTTTCAGCTGCTTGGGAGTTTGGCTACCAGTATCCTTAAGATCAACGCCCACTAGCCAAGCGGGGTGGAGTAACAGGCGGCTGACAATGGGTAAGAGTAAATCAGGTAATACTGCAGCCGCTGGCATCTGAGCCATTTCTTTATAGGTGGGTTTTTTTAGCCACAGTTTTAAGGTTTGCTTAAGCTTTTGGTGTGGCTTACCTTGCAGAACGTCCCGAACTTGTTTTAAAGCTTTGCACCGCTTTTTTTCCAAGTAAACGTAGGCTTGCTTCAATGCTTTCCGTTCTTTGGTCGGTAACTTGGGTTGGTAACCTTTGTGGAGGGTTTCTTGGAGGACATCTAGATCTCGAAGACTCCCTAGAATACGGGCAATCTTACCAATCTGTTTTTCAGAGGCTGCTTTGGGCAAGACTACGGCAGGGGTAAAACTAGTGACGGCGGTACGCAAGCGCCGCATTCCGATACGCATTTGGTGCAGCTGTTCGGGATCTCGATCTTCGAGAACGGCGGCTTCGTGACTAAGCATTTTCTGGAAGTGTTTCTGAATTCCCAGATAACTCCATTCTCCAATGGTTTTGGTTTGGGGTAATACTAGTTTGTTCATCGTCCCAGATACGTTTAACCCGGTAATTCGTGGGCTTCGCCGGAATCCGTGTATAGCACGTCAGTAATTGACGAGGAGGTATCTCTCAAAGCTTTCAGGAAAATCCCAAAAGCGCCATTGTGGTCTCGATCAAGTGTGTGTCCGCATTCAGGGCACAAAAACTTCTTAGATCCGCCTAACTTACGGTGAACATGGCCACACCTTGTACAAGTCTTGGAAGTGTACTCTTCAGATACGTCTACTACAAAACAACCTCTTTTAGTTGCCTGATGCTTCAACGTCATATTGAATCGGTAATGTGCCCAATTCATCATTGCCCTAACTGTTTTACTTCTGATTTTCCTTTTAGCCTTACCGACCATTTGTGATGTTTCAAACTTTGGTAAGTAAATAACTTGATATTCAGAAGTTAGATAGCAAGAAATTTTCTTGTGGGCTTCATCAATTAGGTTACGAATTTTTCCCCTAATCCTTTGAGCAGCCTTCCTTAACTTAAACCTCTTTCTCTTGTTAGGGCGTCCCTTGGCCAAGGCTGCCTGACAAATTAATCGATCTAAATGAGAACACAGGCGATAAACCCTTCCAATGTCCCCAGTCCCTAAGTCTATAAATCTCTGGCCATCAAATCCAGTTAAAAAGCTCCTCACGCCTGGGTCTAAGGCGATTGCTTTTTGAGGGATAGGGAAATTATCTTGGTCTGATTCAACGGCAAAGCTAATAAACCACCGACCTCGATCAATGCTAAGTATCGGCTCGTGAGTCATTTTCTCAGGGAGTGGTTCACTGCTAGTGAACGTTAATCCTTTGGTCTGTCTAGGATAAAAGACACCTTTGGAGAAATTAGACTTTTGGAATCGAATAGATTGGACTGGATCGCAGTACCGCCTAAACTTAGTATGACCACCAGATTTAATAGCAGCTTTGTACGCTTCAAAAGCTTGAAACACTGCTAATTGTCTAGGGTTGTAGGGAGTTTGATTTACCCATTCAGGAACATCTAACATCACCTTTTTCCTGAGGTCATACTTCCCAATTTTTGTAGTTTTGAGGATGGCGACCGCTTTATTGTAACACCATCTAGCTGCGTTAATCCAAGTTCTCCATTTAACCTTCAGTTCAGTTCCCGGGTAAACTCGGATCTTCTTTGATAGCAGTTTTGTACTTCCTGAGACCGTAGAGTCGGCAACTGAAGACATGGACAATGGCGAGGATATTCTCCACCATCTCTCCCTCATAAGATAGGTCTGACTGGTTGAGAACCAAGATCTTGCCACCGTTTTGCGTAACATACCATTCGATAAGTTCAAATCCGAATCTTGGCCTACGGTCTTTGTGTGGGACCACAACCAGGTTGATATCTCTTGACATGACCCGTCCCAATAAGGTTTTAAGACCTTTTCGCTTGTAGTTGAGTTCTCAGCCGATGTCAAAGATGATTTCTGCTTCCGGGAATTGCCCTTGGCAGAACGCCGCTTGCCTTTCGAGGTCGTCTTTTTGTTTTTTGCTTGAAACCCTGGCGTAGATGACGACTGGCTTGTTTGGGACTTGTCCAAGAACGGAGTCAACATCGTACCTCTGTTGATTACTTGGGGTTCTAATGGTTTTGATTTTTCCTGCTTGATCCCAGTATCGGAGTGTTCGCTGTGATACTCCAAGGATTTCGCAAGCCTTTCGGGGTGGAACATAACGCATCAGCGGTTAGTAATAATTGGCTTTCTATATACTGGTACCAGAGTCTGCCGATGAATTCCAGACACTGCCGGAAAAATAATCATCTATTAGCTACAGTCTGAGGTCTAGCAAGCCAGACTCTTGAGATTGAGGTTGAGTGGACTCAGGATAGTTAGAGTCCAAAGCTTAACCTCAAGTTAACCAAAATCCCACTTTGATTAACTTGAGGTTAAGGATAAAAATAATGCTATATATTTTTACTTAGTCAGAGAATATTGTCAAGTTATGATCAGACTTTCCATAGAGGTTTGCAGCTCATGAGTCAGGTCAACTATAGCTTATCTAGCACCATGACGACTGGCTCGATAGGCTGGGTAAAACTCAGAGACCGATATTGGTTTACCAACTCTCATCTGTACCCTTTGCTTACCTAATCGAGGACGATCAAAGGGGTTGCCACCCTTGAGGCGAGTCACCAGATCCCATAGCAGTAAGGTTGTCTCAACAAACCGCTCGACGGTGGGTTTTTCCAGCACATATTGACCTGGTGAGATAAATTTTAGGGGCGGTTGGGCATAACTCATCGGTGTCTGGTCGATAGTGTCTGTTGGATGATACTTGCAGCACTAACTGATTAATCGAAGGTTTGATTGATTGTGATCAGATGTAGTGATCTAAGGATGGATAGTTCCATCAGGCATAATTGTTTCCCTTAGATTAGCTTGGCTTAGTTCAGCTTCAATGATAGTAGCCCCAGTTAAGTTAGCTTTACTGAGGTTAGCGCCCCTCAGCTTAGCTGTAGTGAGGTTAGACCCGCTTAAATTAGCTTTGGTAAGGTTCGCCCATCTAATGTCAACCCCGTAAAGGTCTGCCTCTGCTAGGTTAGCTCCAAACAGATAGCTTCCACTCAGGTGAGCTTCTGCTAGGTTAGCCCCTGGACACTCAGCTTTGTATAGGTAAGCCCCAAGCAGTTCAGCTTGATGAAGATTAGCATTGCTCAGATTAGCATGGCAGAGATTGGCAGCCATAAGGTTAGCCTCAACCAGGTTAGTCCGTCTTAGCTTTGCCCCACTTAAATCTGCTTCTGAGAGATTAGCTTTGAGCAAGCTAGTGCCAATTAGGTTAGCATTACTCAAATCAGCTTCCATCAGGTTAGCTAGGGTCAAGTCAGCCCCAATTAAATTGGCACCATTTAGGTCAGCCCTGATCAGGTTAGCTGCTATAAGTTTAGTCCCAATTAGCTCTGCCGAGATCAGTTTAGCTTTGATTAGTTCAGCATCTTGGAGGTTGGCATTACTGAGGTTAGCTTGACTGAGGTTAGCGCTAATCAGTTTAATATTGCCTAGATTTGCCTTTTTTAGGTTAGCTTTTGCTAAGTTTACCCTTTCAAAGTTAGCCCCATTGAGGTTAACTTCGCTAAGGTCTGGTTCTAGATCTAGATTTGTCTTTCTCCATTCTGTCCATCTCAATGGATCTTGTTTGAGTAGAGCAAGATGTTCTAGATTGGCCATTGAGGTTCTCCTTCACATTATGTAGCGGTGCCAACAAAGACTTTAACCCAATGGCACTACATTAAGGGATCAGGTCAGGAAGAATTCCTTTCTATTCCTTGCGCTTGGCAGCAGGATGTTCACGACCACTCACGCTTTCAATAGCAGTCAGCGCTGCTTGAGACGCTGCTAATATATCCCGTTCTTCTCCGCCTAGGTAGAGGCGTCCAAAGCTGCCCACTGCACTAATTTGTAAGATGTTAATTAAGGCGGATTTCTCTGCTTCATTGGCAGCTAGGGCAGCATAGGCAGCTGGCTCAACTTCTAATACATATAGGGTTTGCCCTGCTAGCAACATTTGACCGCGCCGTGTGCGATTAATTAACTGGGTCTGGTGGGCATCAATATTACGGATAATTTGGCTAGAAATGACCCGAGGTTTGAGCCGATCCTGTTCACGGACGCCCAGTGCGTCTAAAATTGCTTTGCCAGCTGTACGGGTTTCCCCTTGTTTATTAGCATGCACCTCTAGAAGTCCGTAAAGCCGTTCGACCACCAGCACTCCTGGACGCACGGCAGTGGATTTGAGGGCAATATCGGTAATCCGGTTAATTTCAATACCTGGTGAGATTTCAATCCAAAGGGAGGTATCTCCTGGTAAGGGCAAAAATCCTAACGCTACTGTTCCCATGTAAGCGGCGTGCTGAGGCTGCAAGCTGTCTATGTATACGTAACTGCGTAGTTCAATACCCAAAGTTTATATCTGTTCCTTTTTTAGTGACTAGAAGTTGTCCAAAAGGCAATTCGCACTCACAGAAGCCTACCACACCTCTCGACCTTCTGGTTTACCCCAGTGAACCTCTTCACTGATTTCGACTTGATTGGCTAGTAATTCATCTAGGGTATATTCTTCAGGTTATTCTACCGGTCCCAAGACTAATTTTCCGTCTACAACCCTGGAGATTATATTCATCTTTAGTCCCTACTGCTAAGCAATGGCTTTGGGAATTATAATGGCTAAGGAGTTTCTCCACCTACTGATATCCGTTAGTGAAGCATCTCGGTTGGAGATTCGTAATGGTGTTGATTTTATGAATTTTAATTACAGATATACAGCCGCCATAAAACTATGGTAAATTCAGGGGTATTAGTTTATTTTTAATTCAATTGTCTGCTGCGTTTTTTTGGCTATAAATCTGATAATTATTCCAGAAAAATATCCATCATGGCTTTTAATATGATTATTTGTTAATTAATTTAATCTTATTGCTAGTTTTTTTTTGCCTATAAATTATCTATCGTAATTATCTGGATAATTTATTTATATCTAAGTTTTTTTTGATAGCATAAAAACTCTTATAATAAAGAGTATTGTTTGATCATAACAATGATCAAAATAGCGTCAAAAACTCTTGTTTATCTTTTATTAATTTTTATTTAAACAGTATGATTTTATTTATAGACAGCAATAAGTATTATCAATATCACTTAAATCTAGTCTTGTTTGGTTGAGCTATGAATTGAAAAACGTCTCCAATATTACATTTTTAAGAGTCCGTTGGTTATCGATAATAATCTGGTTGATAGGGGATTGGTTAATGCTTTGGTTGCTCTTACTGATATCTAGTTTATTTAAAGCTCCGATGGTAACCTGTTCACTAATCAAAGCAAGAAAACGTAAGGTGTTGCGTCAGTCTTAGAATGAATAGGAGTAGAGTGGGCATCCTGCCCGCCCGAAAATATTGATAACAGGCAAGATGCCTGTTCCACAAAACTATTCACATCATTCCATTATTAAGCAACGCCAAACGTAAAGCTTCGCAAGCTAAAACGTCTATAACCAAGATTATGCTAATTGAAATTAAACTAGAAACTAGCCTATAATCACATACCTTCTCAGAGGTTGAAGAGTATGTCAATCCTGGCTGACATACTGTTGATGAAAGTTTTAAACTGATGAGATAATGGTAGTTTGGTCTAAAAAGGAAGTAAGTAATGCGACTGTCTCAGATGCTGTTGGTGACACTGCGGGAAGACCCAGTGGAAGCAGAAATCCCTAGCCATAAACTTTTGCTCCGTGCGGGTTACATTCGACGTATTGGCAGTGGCATATACGCCTATTTACCCATGATGTGGCGTGTCCTCAAAAAAGTTTCTCAGATTGTGCGGGAGGAAATGGATGCCACAGGTGCTCAAGAGTGTCTACTGCCTCAGCTACAACCGTCTGAGCTGTGGAAAGAATCGGGTCGTTGGGACACCTACACCAAAGCTGAGGGCATTATGTTTGCTCTGATTGACCGACAAAAGCGGGAATTGGGGCTTGGACCAACCCATGAAGAGGTAATCACTACTATTGCTAAGGACATGATTCGGTCCTATCGGCAATTACCTCTAAACCTGTATCAAATTCAAACTAAGTTCCGAGATGAAATTCGCCCCCGATTTGGCCTGATGCGGGGACGGGAATTCATTATGAAGGATGCGTACTCCTTCCATACGGATCACGAAAGCCTGAAAAAGACTTATCAGGCGATGGATCAAGCCTATAGAAATATGTTTAGCCGCAGTGGTTTGGAGTTTAGAGCGGTTGAGGCTGACTCTGGGGCGATTGGGGGTTCGGGTTCTCAAGAATTTATGGTTCTGGCTGATGCTGGGGAAGACGAGATTCTCTACACGGAGGATGGCAAGTATTCTGCCAATGTGGAAAAAGCGGTTTCCTTACCACCAGACCTAGAGCCCTCACCCTATAACACTTATGAAAAACTAGAAACTCCAAACACCTCAACTATTGACACCCTCTGTCAATTCCTGAAGTGCTCTGCCACTAGTGTGGTAAAAAATGTCCTTTACCAAATTGTCTATGACAACGGGATGACGGTGTTGGTTTTAGTGAGCATTCGGGGGGATCAAGATGTAAATGAGGTGAAGTTACAGAATGAACTGGTGAAATTGGCAGACCAATACGATGCCACAACGGTTTTAGCCCTGACTGTACCAGAGGTAGCTACCCAGGAAAAATGGGCATCGAAACCTCTACCTTTGGGCTACATGGCACCTGATTTGGCAGATGATTACATCAAGCCAGCTAAAGATATTGCGCCTCAGTTTGTGCGGTTGGTAGATAAAACAGCAGTGGAACTGAAAAACTTTACTACTGGTTCTAATGAGTCAGGCTATCACGTAGTTGGTGGCAATTGGGGTGAGCAATTCCAGTTACCGAAGCTAGTGGTGGATGTCCGTAAGGCGAGTCCAGGCGATCGCGCCATCCATGACCCGAATCAAACCCTAAAAAGCGCTCGCGGAATAGAAGTTGGCCATATTTTCCAGTTGGGGACGAAATACTCATCGGCGATGGGGGCTACCTACACCAGTGAGCAAGGGGAAGAAATTCCGTTATGTATGGGCTGTTATGGGGTGGGAGTGTCTCGGTTAGCTCAAGCAGCTGTAGAGCAATCCTATGACAAGGATGGGATTATCTGGCCAGTTGCGATCGCACCCTACCATGTGATTATCACGATCCCGAATGTGGGAGATACCCAGCAGATGGCAGCAGCAGAAAAACTTTACACTCAACTCAATGAAGCAGGTATCGAAACCCTGCTTGATGACCGCAACGAACGAGCTGGGGTCAAGTTCAAAGATGCTGATTTAATTGGGATTCCCTACCGGATTGTCACTGGGCGATCGCTTAAAGATGGCAAAGTGGAAGTGGTGGAACGGGCTACCCACAAATCGACAGAACTCTCCCTTGAGGAAGTGCTACCCACCCTGAAGCAGTGGATTGATACAGCTCTAAGGACGGTTTAGGATTGAGGGTTGCAGGTTGAACGCGATTGCGTGGCCTTTTGGCCAAGGTTGTTCGCCCAAGGCGATTTGATCTAGGGTAGGTTGAAGGATACAAGGAAGGATACAAGGATAACCATTGGGTGAATATGACGAATGACTAATCAGTGTTAAACCCATTCTATGGGTAGGGAAACAGTAAACTTCGCTCCCTTACCCAATTCACTGTCCACAGTTATCTGACCCGCCATCAGATCACAGAGCTTTTTCGCGATCGCTAAACCCAACCCAGCCCCACTATACTTGCGGGTGTCCGACTCATCTACCTGAGTGAAGGGTCAGTCAGTTGGAGTTGAGTACTGTCAGTTCGAGCATGCTGCATCATGCTTTGAATGATGCCCTCGGCTCTTTGACCATGAAGTTTGATAGCGAGAGAATTGTCTCGCAGTTCTGTCAAGGTGTCTTTGATATAGCTAGCTGTTGTTGTTTCTATATGCTCTAATTGTATTTTAAATTCTTCGATGAGTTCCTCAGCTAACTCCATCGAACCTTCGGCATAATTGTTGACAAAGTTGAGAGGATTCCTCAGTTCATGGGCAACCCCTGCAGTTAAGGTACCCAGGGTAAGCGCAAGAATCAATAAGCTGTAGCTTATTGAGAAAAAACTGGGTTCATTATCAACTATTAAACTCTATTGAGAATCAAGTTCTACGAGATTATAGGGGTTTCGAGCCACGATCAACCGATATCCAGCCAATGCACATTATGGGCAATTTTTTCTTGCGCTTACCCTGTTAAGGTACCGAGGTATGCTAGTTTCTCTGTGGCAATAATTTGCTCTTGGGCTTCCTTAAGCTGTTGGAAAGTCTTACTTAACCTGGTTTCCGCCGCCGCACGTTCCGCAACTTCTTGTTTCAAACGGGCATTTTGTTCATCAAGGGTTATAGTCAAATGTCTTAGTTGTAGATGTATCCTTACTCTAGCTAATACCTCGTCTTGTTGAAACGGTTTGGTGATGTAATCGACGGCTCCGATGGAAAGACCTTTGACCTTATCAACTGTGTCAGTCAGTGCGGTCATGAAAATTACGGGGATGTCTCGATTTGAAGGGTTTGCTTTTAGTCTTTTGCAAGTCTCAAATCCGTCAATTCCTGGCATCATTACGTCCAATAGAATTAGATCGGGTTGATTATAGTTAACTTGTTCAATCGCGCTTTCACCATCTGTTTCCACAGCAACCGTAAAGCCAGCATTGTGCAAAGCCTGGGATATGACTGATAAATTGGTGGGTGTATCATCTACAACTAAGATGAGATTTTTGTCTTGATCGTATGTCACTGGTTCAGGGTCATATCAACACAAATCGATTTACTCATAAATTGTAAAATATCTATAATTTATCATCCCTTAACCATGTCTAAGTCTAAATTTATTTATTAAAATAAAACAAATAGTTTTGAGTTATAATCCTAGAAAATTTAGTTATTATGAATTTATTTTTATCAATTATTTCACTTATTAGAGTTAGCAAAATCTAAGCCGGATCAAAAAATGGGTAGCTTGATTAATCTGTGCTGCTGCATAGTTGAAGCTATTACTGAAAAAGGTGCTTGTTTAGGATTATATAAACTTACCTTGAACTTACCCTCAGGGAAAATACTGACAGGAGGTGGGATTTATGGCAGTTATTGTCAAAAATTGAGAAACGAGCCAGGAGTATATTGGGCTCGGAACAGGATTTGGAGCTTACAAATCATCACGCCCAAGTCATTTCTGGTAGTAACTTTAGACATCAGCTAGTTTGTTGCCTACTTTTGCTTAAGTTCTGATATAGCACTACGCATTCAGATGTAAGACAATTCCTAAACTCCGAAACGTAAGTAATCGCTTACTTCTGACTTCTTACTTCTTACTTCTGACTTGCACGTAGCGCTATAATTTCTGTTTTATCCATGATAAAAACCTCTCCTTGTCTGCTTTTCCATCAGCCTTAACTATGGGTGTTCAACCAGATTTGTTCTGATCGGCTATTGATCTGATCGGCTATTTACCAAAGCCAGAATTTCTTGCCACTCCTGATTTGATAAAGGCTTCTCTACCAACTCCACACCAAAACAATCGGCAGCAGCATGAGTTAGGGCATCCACCACAATGTTTATTAAGGCATCTCCCCGTTGAGCCATGGGTAGATCAAAGGGAGGGGGCGCTTCCCCAAACACTTGAGTATACAGTCCAGCATCTGGTTCTAAGGGAATTGAGCCATGCTGCAAAGTCACATTACCACGGCGCAATTGAGCACTACCAATCAGTTTAGAACCATCTGCCAACACTAAATCGGCACCAGTAGCAGTCCCGAAACAGTTGGGATTGTGAATATACCCCCGTCCGGCTGAACCATAGTGCAACTCTACACCAAGCGAGCGCCACCCCTGAATCAAAAACTCACAAATTTGGTGATAGGCATCAAGACGTTTACCAGTCAACCCGGAATTAACCACCATATAGGTCAAATCTCCCTGATGTAGCACAGCTCTACCACCAGTGGGACGCCTTACCAGCTCTACTGGTTGTGATGCCCAAGTGAGTTGTTCCCAGAACTCAGGCCAACGGCGTTGATGGTAGCCAACAGAGATGGTTGGTGATGCCCAGGTATAAAATCGCAATACTGGGGGATGTTTTCCCCGTTGGTGCTGGGCTAGTAGCCACTGGTCAATGGCCATCTGAAGCCGCCCTGATGCCTGTAGTAAGGGAATTAAACGCCAGGATGAACTCTGAAGTGGTAAGTCTGAACTATCAGAAGTCTCAAGTGGTAAGTCTGAAGTATTAAACAATGCCATTGTTGGCTGATTTGTTCGCTAACTGGTATGTTTTAATCTTTATCCTTCACCTGTGTGGTAATATCAACTGGAATCAGAAGATTTTAGGCCGCACCAAACTCAGCTTGTAATAAGTCATCATTGTCATCGGCTATAGTGGCTACCACGGTAATGGCGCGAGAAATTTCTCCTGGGGACAATTCAGCAACAGTTCGCGTGGATAACACGACAACTTGATCCTCAACAATAGCAAAGCGGGATTCAAAGGTGTCATACCAGTTCATTTCCAGGAGCTTGCGCATCAATTTTGCCTCGTCCTTGGCAGGTAGATGCATCACAGAAGACCAAGCTGTGAAGGTGTCATCATCTGTGGAACCAGTGAGCTGAACGAATACTTCCACGCTACCGTACTGAAACTTCCACAAGTAGCCTTCTTCACTGTGGCTTACCATAGCGCTATTGTTTTGTTCCAGGCTGGAGATGACCGTTTCAATGTTTTCGACATAGTTAACGGCAGTCATAGTCTGGTTGAACTCACTGGCAACGATTTCTGCCATTGACAAGTCTTGACTAGATAGAGTGTCAGGATTCGGCTGTGGGTTTGTCATAATCTATTTCTCTGTGCTGGTCTTGGGGTTTGCCTAAGACCCAGTATCACCTGTAGCTATGCTTCTTGACACGTTGAGTGATTTTCTTAAATCAAGGGTCGAGACATGCAATTAGGTGAGACAGGCAAAAAGGAAAGGGTCAAGGGGAAAAAATGATTTTGCCTTAACCTTTTTCCTTGAACCCTTGTCTTAGATTTTACCTTTGAGATACCGAAACACTAACAAATGCCCTTGAACAGCTTCTGACTTCTTGACCAATTTTCTAGGAGACAGCTTTTTGCTGATGTTTAGATACCTGATTCAGACCGTTCAAAAACATTGGCACAAATTTTTCGATAAACCCTTGTGGATCTTGCTGCCAAGCCTTTTGTGCTACCTGAATCCTGGTCATTTGCAGTTCAGGGGCTAGCAAGGTTTGGGGTAAGCGCTCGATCAGGTACTGAGGACGTTCCCACACTGGCAAAGTATTGGCAACCTCTAGCAAGTTATTGAGTCGGCGCAGTTCAGCACCTGCCATCAGATCTATACCAGATTCATAAGCCGCCTGTTCTATCGCTACATACTGGCGCTTTGCCTGTTCGACCTTCTGTCGATGTTCTGGGCTTTTCTTGGCAATTTGTGCCAACCACCGATTCCCCCAACGCACATGACCAACTTCCTCTGGGAAAATCTGTTCAATGGTTTTAAGAATCTTAATATTTTCTTCCGTTTTCGGTGCCTCTTTCAATGCTTTGATGTGAGCTGAGAAGTACTCACATCCCCGTTTTTCGGTGACATTAATCGCTGCCAAACCACCGATCAGTCCATCGTTCAGCTTTCCTGGTTGTTTATAGCTTTCCTGGTCGATCAGTCGATCAAATTCCTTGATGTAGGACACTCCAGGGGGCTTACCAATATCTGCCCCCAGTTTCATGAGTAGGTCAGTCAGCCACATGGCATGACGAGCTTCGTCAGCAATGTGATGAGATAGGTCACGCACCAGTTCTTTTGGCTGACCATCCAGCTTTTCTACCAAATCCGTGAGATCCAGGCAACTGTGTTGTTCGTTGTAGCGATAGCGGTTGAGCATGACCAGGTGAAGTTTGCGATCGCGTACCACATGTGGCAGGATTTCACGGGCACCCATGCCATTGTTTGATTTGTGAGGATATGCAACTGTCATAGATTTTCTTAGCTAAACCCGCACCAAACCCACGTCTGACCCGATAGGGGAACGGTCGTTGAATTGGGGACAGGAATTATTTATGACCAAGTCTACTGTAGACTATAGCGTTTAGATCTCGGTTGTTAACATACTCCCAAAGGCCAAGAGGCATGCATGTAAGAGGCAAAAGGCAAAAGGGGCAAGAGCTCCGGAGTTTTATTCGACAATAAAAAAAGACAATACAGGTTTACATCTCAAATACAAACGCGCTTATCATGAAAAAAATTACTGGACCTCGTAGCAGCAAAAAACATGATTCAGTAATAAAATCAATCTAAAATCAGTGTGGCTCGAAGTGTTCCTCAATGGACACTGAACCTACGGTTTCAGCTGTCCGAGGAATTGCCGTCAAACAAACAATTGAGCGATAGTAAATCCGCTGTTCAGGAGCCATATTCGTATCCATCAGCAAAGTGAATAGTTTTCAAATATTTTGGATGAACGTCAAACCTTTTGCCGACTGTGGTTAGTTTGAAACTTGGTCTAAATCGAATCGCCACTCGACCGGTGTAGATTCCTAGGTACTTCCCAGTTAAAACATTAGCTTTCACTAAATCCCCTGTCTGGAAACCCATAAAGAACTTTTGGGATGGAGCATGACGGATTGGGAAGCCGTAGCGGTCAGTCCCGCAACGCTGACGAGTTCCATGACCTTTTGCCTTGATTAATAGTGGCTTAACTCCCTTTAAAAGTAGCTTTTCCGGTGTAGAGGCACCTACGCAAGCCGCATCAGTCCAGTGGTGTTTCTCGATGCCTCTGGTCTTACGGTTAAACTTGGTTGTACCCCCTGTACCTGTTTCTAATAGCAAACTGAACGATTGCAGCCTTCTGAACAGTTCCCATCGGGTAGCGTTAACGGCTGCCGCATCTTTCAATGGTGCTAATGCTTGTGCCAAAATTCGTTTGAGAACTAATGGTTTTTTTTTCAGGAACTCTTCAACAGGTTGGTTTCCTTTGGCTTGATTACAATAATGACAAGCCAATGTTAAGTTGCTCACACGGTTACTACCTCCCCTTGATTTGGCGATGATATGTTCAATCTCTAAGGGGACATTTTCAACGCCGCAATAAGTGCATTTTCTACCCCATTTGGTCAATAGATACTCTTTTACTTCAAAGCCAAAGAGCTCTCCGTGTTGATACTCAACACCGCTAATCTCAGGATTTTGTAATTCCTGAGTATCGAACCTAACCAGCTCAGTAGAGATGGCTGTAATAGGACAAACTTTGAGCATCCGTCTGACCCATGTTTCAATGTTGGCAATCCGACTCTCAAGAGAGGGAGGTAACCATCCTTGTTTACGGGTTCGATTCAGAAATCGAGGTTTACGGTAACGGGTTTTACGGTTACGGCGTGCCCTTCTTAATGCCCTACGAGATTCAAGGGCGTCTTTAATTTGTTGCCCTCTGTGAGAGATTTCTAACGCTCCTACAACACGTCCTGTCTCCTCTTGAACTACGGCAATTCCAGTTACTTTGCTTCCAGGGTCAATCTTAATCCTATGAGGATGAACTATCGATTCTTCCGCCGTTCTCTCCTGTAGCACGATCGTGAATGGATAGCGCTTGTAGACTTTCGCTCGTCCTTTTGTGAGTAGTTCTCTCGCCCGTGCTGGATGGCAAGGGTCAAGAGGCAAAATGTTTTTGTCTACTACGAAAACTCGCATTACTTTGAACGCTCAACATAAGTTGGTAAGGTTTGCCTCGACGTGTTAAGACTCGGTACTTTCTGAGTAACACTGGCTTTCCCGAATGACCTGTTTAATTACCCAGTTGTAGTGCTTGAAACTGGCACGCATTTCAAGGTACGAATTTTAACGCTTAGTCTTAACGGCTGCGCGAGGCGAGGATTTCTTGCCTCGCGCCGTCTGGTCAACAGGCTTTATTCAAGCCCACACTGTACCTTGAGGGTCAGTGTGCGGTAGTTGACCCTAGAGGATGGCTAATGGTCTTAGTTCACCATTGACAAAGTATTAGACATCGTAGTATAGTGCGAACTCATAGGGATGAGGCCGCAACCGCATGGGGTTGACTTCGTTGTCTAGTTTGAATTCAATCCAGTTGGTAATGAAGTCTTCGGTAAATACTCCTGATTCAGTCAAGAAGGTATGATCCTTTTGTAAGGCTGCCAGAGCATCCTCTAGAGAACCGGGGGTGGATGGAATTTTGCTCAATTCCTCTGGAGAGAGGTCGTAAATATCCACATCTAGAGAGTCACCTGGTTCAATCTCGTTCTTGATGCCATCAATACCAGCACAGAGCATGGCAGCGAAGGCGAGATAGGGGTTACAGGTGGCATCAGGGCAACGGAACTCTAACCGCTTGGCCTTAGGATTGGGGCCAGACAGAGGAATGCGGATGGAAGCTGAACGGTTGCCTTGGGAGTAAGCTAAGTTGACTGGGGCTTCAAACCCAGGAACCAGACGCTTGTAGGAGTTCGTGCTGGGGTTGGTAAGTGCTAACAGAGCCGGGGCGTGCTTGAGTAAACCACCGATGTAATGGAGCGCCATGGTACTTAGGTTGGCGTAACCATCACCCCAGAACAAGGGTTCCCCATCCTTCCAGATAGATTGGTGGGTATGCATTCCCGAACCATTGTCATTAAAGATTGGTTTGGGCATGAAGGTGACAGTTCTGCCATACTTTTTGGCAACATTTTTGATGACATACTTATAAGTCATCAGATCGTCAGCAGCCTTAATTAGGGTGCCAAAGCGGAAACCCAACTCGTTCTGTCCACCTGTAGCTACCTCGTGGTGGTGCTTTTCAATGGGTACGCCGCACTCTGCCATGGTTAGCAGCATTTCGGTACGCATGTCTTGCAGGGTGTCTGTGGGGGAGACAGGGAAATAACCTTCTTTATAGCGAGGCTTATATCCGAGGTTACCACCTGCTTCTTCTCGACCAGAATTCCAACGACCTTCAACGCTGTCTACATAGTAGTAGCACTGGCTCTCGGTTTGGTCAAAGCGAACATCATCAAACACAAAGAATTCAGCTTCTGGACCAAAGAAGGCGGTATCCCCAATGCCAGTGCTGATCAGATAGTCAAGGGCTTTCTGAGCAATGCTGCGTGGATCGCGGCTGTACCATTCCCCAGTACGCGGTTCCTTAATGCTGCAAATCATGCTCAGGGTTGGTTCTTTCATGAATGGGTCGATCCAAGCCGTTGTGGCATCAGGAACCATTGCCATGTCAGATTCGTTGATTGCTTTCCAACCCCGAATACTTGAACCATCGAAGGGAACTCCATCGACAAAGGAATCCTCTTCTATTTGGTCTTGGTAAAACGAGCAGTGCTGCCAGATCCCTGGCATATCAATGAATTTAAGGTCGATGATTTTTATGTTTTGGTCTTGAATCATTTTCAAGACTTCTTGTGGGGTTTCAGGCATGAATGACTCCTTTGATCAGCTTTACGTTTGTTTACAAAGAAACAATCTTAGAAAATTACTTGAGTTAGTGAATCTACCAAAATTGGCGACACTTAAGCTTTCCCAAACCGAGGACGGGCTAGGTAAGCATCCGAGTCAGTTATTCCTGGGGAGATACTTTTTTTTGAGTGGTGCAAGCAGCACGATTTTCTTAAAAGCATCTTGATGGGCTTTTCCCTTGAACAGTGAAAAGTTGTAGTTCCCTGATTCCTGACTCATCCTAGGGATAGAAAGTAGGACATTATGTATCTAACAATACAGAATGTCCTAAGATGATCGGATCTCATATGAATAAAAAATTAAATTTTCGAGTTCTAGACTAAGTCAGGTTCGCACAAAGGCTCGCACAAAGGCTCAACAGAAGGTCTTTGTCTGGTCACCATGGCACAGAGGCGAAGACTAGGCTCTGGTTAGTGGCAGGTTTTGCCTAAATCCCTCTATATGGCCTCTATATGGGCAATGGGGTTAGTGGGAGCATTTGGTCGGTCGGTTCTAGTTTCCCTGTTTCCCCCCTCTGGAAGTGTCTTGCTCAACTATAAGGTCACATCTATGGTGGGCAACGCCCAATTCTCAAGAAGCATTAAGGATGAAAGCAACAAGCAACAGGGTACAATCTAGTGATGAAAGATATGTATACGCTTAGCTCCAGCCAATTATAGCGTCTGGAATTGAGCACACATTCAACTTGCTGTTTAACTCCTGTGGAGTGCATAGTGTAGCGCTCTGTACCTGTTGAGTGCTCGCCCTATATCTAGGGAAGAGGTCAATAGTAAATCAAAAATATCAAGATTGTTGTTGGGAGAATAATTTAATGAGGGATCTAGTCACAAACTTGATTAGGAATTATGATAGCTCAGGTCGCTACCTAGATCGGGATGCCATCGATTCACTTAAGTCTTACTTTGAAACTGGCACCGCTCGGGTGGCTGTAGCTACTTTAATCAATGGCAATGCTGCTTCTATTGTCAAGCAAGCATCAGCACAACTGTATGAGGAAGTTCCTGAACTGTTGCGTCCAGGTGGCAATTCTTATACAACTCGTCGTTATGCTGCTTGTTTACGAGATCTGGATTATTACCTGCGCTATGCTAGTTATGCCCTAGTTGCTGGTGATACCAATGTCCTGGATGAGCGGGTTCTACAAGGGTTGCGGGAAACCTATAACTCCCTAGGTGTGCCAATCGCTCCAACCGTGCGTGGGATTGAGATTATGAAAGATATGGTCAAAGCAATGGCAACAGAAGCTGGTATTGGGAATATCGGATTTGTTGATCAGCCCTTTGACCACATGAATCGTGAGTTTAGCGAAACAGATCTTTAAGACATTGATGGTTGGTTGACAGTTGACGGTTGTACGGGTGACTGGAATGGTTGCCCGTACTATAGCGCTGCGCGCAGGGAATCGGGAATCGGGAATCGGGAATCGGGAATCGGGAATCGGGAATCGGGTAATTGCTGATTATATTGCTAATTTTGTCAAGGTCTATTACTTGAACGCTGCTCCAGTAAGGGACGAAACTAGCAAACCTTCCAGAGCCGACCGCCACAAATGATTGAATTGCTGATTGAAATGCGATTGGCCGTAGGCCACGCTACGCGATCGCTTAATAGCAGGCTTGCTGGTTTGTAGCACTCAGGACGGATAACTTGCTTCTAAAATAGTACATAAATACTAAATCACGTCCAGTATGTGTGGTAGATTCACCCTGACAACTATAGGGGTAAGCCTAGCGCGAGCTTTTGATTTAGATGATGTGCCAACCCAGGAGGCTAGTTACAATATTGCCCCTACTCAGCTGGTGGCAACAGTATTAAACCCCTCAACTGAGACTGAGCGACAATGGCAATTGTTACGTTGGGGTTTGATTCCTAGTTGGGCAAAGGATATAAAAATTGGTGCAAAGCTGATTAATGCTAGAACAGAAACGGTAGCAGAAAAGCCAGCATTTCGCAGTGCATTCCGTCGTCGGCTTTGCTTGGTTGTAGCGGATGGTTTTTATGAGTGGCGAAGACAGGATGGCAAGAAGCAACCGTTGTATTTCCATATGAAAGATAAGCGTCCGTTTGCTTTTGCAGGACTTTGGGAACTTTGGAAAAATCCAACGGGTGAGATAATTGCTTCTTGTACAATTATAACCACAGTAGCTAATGACATTATCAGTCCGCTCCATGATCGAATGCCAGTCATATTAGAACCTAGGGATTATGATTTATGGCTGCATCATCAGGTAAGTCAACGGGAGCTATTGCAGCCACTACTGATTCCCTATGATGCCCAGAAGATGAGTGTTTATCCCGTTAGCACTACTGTGAATAATGTCAGAAATAATAGTCCTGAGTGTATCATCCCTGTGGAACTTGATAATAATTAAAATAGTCCCTACAATTCTACATTTTAAATCACCATGACTGCTTTTACAGTAAGTTTCAACTCTATTATTGAACTGACTGATGACCAATTTTATAAGTTATGTCGAAATAACCCGGAAATAAAATTTGAGCGCAATGCCAAGGGAGAAGTGATTATCATGTCACCTACTGGTGGAGAAACTGGTAACCATAATGCTGAAATCATCATCGATTTAGGTATTTGGAATCGAAAAGCTAAATTAGGGGTTTGTTTTGACTCTTCGACGTGCTTTAAACTCCCTAATGGTGCTGACCGTTCTCCGGATGTAGCGTGGATTAAACAACAACGCTGGGATGCACTTAAACCAGAGCAACGCCAGAAGTTTCCACCGATTTGCCCGGATTTTGTGCTAGAATTAATGTCTCCAACTGATCGGTTAACGGTGACTCAAGCCAAGATGGAGGAATATCTAAAAAATGGGGTAAGTCTGGGCTGGTTAATTAATCCTCAAGCACGGCAAGTGGAAATTTATCGACCAGGTCAAGTTGTGGAGGTGTTGGAGTCTCCTAAAACTTTATCAGGGGAGGAGGTTTTGCCTGGGTTTGTCCTGGATTTACACTATCTTTGGTAAATATAAAATTTTACTTTCGTCACTCATCACCTGCCGCTGGAATAATAATTTTTTAAACATTCAACACTAGTTTTCTAGAGGTCTGCTATGGGTCGTGCGTCAAAACTAAAACAACAACGTCGCCAAGAATCTCACGACGGTACTAACAGCACTTCATCCCGACCTAGGTACGTATTATTTGAATCCAATAGCTCTAATTACCTAGCTTCATTAGAGTTATTAGGTGGGATGGAACGGTTAAATTGGTGTCCTCATGCAGGGGGAGCACTCAAATTTGATTCCTTCAGTCAAGCCCAAGCCAAAGCTAAGCGGATTGCTAAGCAAAGAGGATACAGCCTAGAAGTGGTTGAGCTTAATTTTGAACATGTTAATACTGACCAAAAACCTTAGTTACAACCTCCACATTAGGCTCAACCTCTATCCAAAGGGTGGCACCACTATTCTTGGGAGATTCTGGTCTATAGACTAACCGGGATGGCCCGCTGATTTCTACATAATGACAGTTGATATCGCGATTACCCCGTTTAACTGTAATCACTGGGTCTGTTGTATGGTTTTGTTGATTCTTTTGAAGTACTTCCTCGTTGAGGTAGATGTGAGTCAGGGATTTGCTGGGCTGTTTTCTCCAGGAGCCTTGTGGTCCTCGGCTACCGGGAACTATCTTGGGCATACCGTTATATAGCGGAATCCGCCAAAAGCGACCAACTTTTTCGGCTCCTTGAATTCTGCCCTCTTTCAGGAGTTGGCGAACTCGTTGAGGACAAATACCTAGAAGATAGGCGGCTTGGGTGGTATCTATCATGATCGGGCAACTTACTCTAGCGCTATTAATTTATTCGGAAATATACCATACAATTACAGCAATTGCCAAGTTTTATAGGGAACAGGGAATCGGGAATCGGGAATCGGGAATCGGGAATCGGGAACAGGGAACAGCGGATCTGGGCACAGCGGATCTGGGCACAGGGAAGAGAGACTATTAAGTATTAAGTATTAAGGATTAAGTATTAAGGATTAGGAATTAAGCCAGAAGTCTTGAATCGATTAATAAACGTTTAGCAAAATGGCTGATTTATCTGCAGGAAGTACGATAAAAATCAGCAAAAATATCTTTAACTATACCAAATTATCGAAAACTATTTATTCCCTCTCCCCCCACACTCCGAACACTCCACCCTCTCCCGACACTCTTCCCTATTTCCTGCCCTCAGCCCCATGCTTCTCACAAGAATACCGTCGAAATCGATAACCAGGGACTTTAGATATAGATTGTTTATCCTTAATACAACCTTGGGCTTTTAACTCAACAGAGGCAGAAAAATTGACTACCCACAATTCTAAAGGTTTGGGCAGTTGAGCCACAGTTTTTTGCAGGGTTTCTGTAGCTACCCTTGGCTCGGTGTCTTTATGTGCCAAAAGAAACTGGGGTGAATTAATGGCAGTATCAACTACTTTGCGACGGTTCAATTCCCAAGCTAACCCCATCATTTCTCCTGTTTGTTCATGGCTTTTGTGAACTGTAGCAATCAGGACTGGCAGGGATTGAGACTGGAAATCACTAATCTCTAAGATTTTAGCGATCGCAAGATCTGGTCGATCGGCTTTTTGGTAACTCACATGGGATGCCACTATCACTCCACCTACCAATCCCATCAACAGGATTAGTGCTACCCATTGCTGATCTTTCCCTTGGGCAGCTCTCCAACAACTGGCAAAGCTTGCTGCTAGTAACATAATTACGATGGGGAAGTAGACAAACTGGTAACGAGCGGCTAAGGTCAAATCAATGCCAAGACCGTAAGTGATTAATAAGAATAATGCGATCGCTCCCAGGACGAAACCGCCCAAAACCTGAGTCATGACCTTAGTCTGGGAGTGTAACCTCTGAATTCTGATTCCTCGACGCAACAGTTGCCCTATCAAGAGCACTAATATTACTGTTACTAGTCCAGAGGCGACCATAATCGGTAGGGATTGCCCTTCTACTGGCAGCATCACTACCATAGTGATCAGCCAAGACAAGAGTCTAGCTACCGGTTCGAGCAAATTGCTGAGGGTTGTGTCTTGGTGAACCCACTCTGTCAAACGATTACTGGAGGGGCGTGGCAAAATTGGCAGCCAAACTAAGACTCCCATTAATGTCCCGAGGGCCACCGCGTAAATTCGCCACCAGTACTTCCAAGAAAATACTGAACCCCCTGACCCAATCCGCAACCCAAGCATTACCAGTCCTACAGCTGCGATCACCAGGACGAAAAAGTAATGGACAGCTATGCCCAAGCTATTGACAATAACCCAGATTAATGCTATGTAAATCGGGAAGGGCGTCTGCCGTTGAAGCGATCGCGTAGCGTACACCAAACAACTGACTGAAGCGATAACCAATAGAATCCCTAGAGTGTAGTGTCGAGCTTCTTGAGCCAGATAAATGCCATAGGGTGAAACAGCCATCAGTGCTGCTGCGAAGTGACCCACCAGGCAAGAACGAAACCCTAACCAACCTAACCCAAACATGGCTGGAATTGAAATCACTCCCAGTAGCACACTCAAGGATCGCGCTACCCACAGGGATACCAATTCCCCATGGCCTGGAAACAGCTTCAGCCACAGATGGGTTAGGACGAAGTACAGTGGTGGGTGATTACTCTCCGTGATTAGGTTATTAATAACGGAATTGATGCTAGCACTAGAGTTCGGTTTGAGGGGAGCTAACAGGGTATCTGACGTAATCACCTGATCCAGCGGTACGCTCCGAAAACTATTGCCCAGGCTAAACACTAGGGTGGCAAATTCATCTGACCAGGGGGGTTTTCCGGCCAGATAGGTAAACCGTAAACCTGCTGCGATCGCTATCCACACCAGCAGTAATAGAACTATGACCCAACTACTCCAGCTTTTGTCCACTTGGGATTTTGGGTTGTTAAGAATCATTAGTCATTAATTCTCTTTGTAGCTAGGAATCAAGGTAACGTTTTCCCAAACTACTTTATTATCGTTGATGCCACTGTTTAGTTACTTTAACTGAAATCGGTGCTGGGGCAGAGGAATAATACCGCGCAATCATACCGCTATGAAATAATTAGATGAGCTAATCATTGGGATAATTTTTGAATACTGATGAAGGACAAGCTCAAACCAGACTGGGCGGGGGATGACTTACTCTCCCGGTTCGTTAATCTGTTGATCGACACCAAGCCGATCTACAAGGTGATGCAACACCAGGCCAGGCAGGTGCTAATTAAAACCGCAGAAAAAAATGGGATTGAGTGGCGGAAAAACTACCAGGAGTTAGAAAAATCAGGAGCGAAGACCTTACTATCCGAGATTACTAACCCTAGCCTGGTCTACCCAGACTACTACAAAGTCCCTTTCCATGCTTATGACCAGGGAAACCTATGCTGGGAAGCTGCCTTTGAAGCTGCCAGTGCTACCCAGGCTATGGGGTTGAGGGTTTGGCCCAAAGAAAAACTTACTTGGCTTTCGGCACAAGAGCGATTACGAAGTAGTTTTCATCAAGTACTAGGAGAGTATAATCCCGAGATAGTCACAGATGTGCTAGACATTGGCTGCTCAGTAGGGATATCTACCTTAGCGCTACACCGCTACTACTCCAGGATCAAAAAGGGCAAAATCCGCACCGTTGGGTTAGACTTATCCCCTTATATGCTGGCTGTGGCCAAGACCATGGATCAGACAGCAGAAATATCCGAATGGATCCATGGCAAAGGAGAGGAAACCAGTTTACCAGACAATTCCTTTGATGTGGTCACCTTACAGTTGGTTCTTCATGAACTACCGCACCAAGCAACAGAGGAAATTTTTTCCGAAGCGCTACGTATTCTACGACCTGGTGGCTGCCTTGGTGTTGTAGATAATAATCCTGCCTCCCCAGTCATCCAGAATCTGCCCCCTGCACTGTTTGTGTTGATGAAAAGTACAGAACCTTGGAGTGATGACTACTACAGCTTTGATGTGGAAGGGGCGATGATTAAAGTTGGTTTTGACTATCAGACCACGGTAGCCAGCGATCCTCGTCACCGCACTATTATTGCTACAAAACCGTAAGCTATAGCAGTCGCCAGGGCAGTTAGGACATGACAAAAGTCTCACACCCAAAGTAAGCGCAAGAGTTTGACTTCTGACTTCTGACTTCTGACTTCTGACTTCTGACTTCTGCTATATCAGCTATCAGCTATCAGCTATCAGCTATCAGCTATCAGCTATCAGCTATTGCGCGTAGGGCATATGCTTACACAAAACCTGCTTGAGGTGAGTGGGTGAAGTGTGGGGAGTTTGGGAAGTCAAATCAGCAACTCTTGTCCACTGTTACCTGATCTCTGTTCCCAAATCCGCTGATCCCTGTTCCCGACTTCTGAAAGAAATCTAAAGGTTGTAGCAATTCCTCTTGATGCAGTGGCTAATCTAGCGTTTTTTAGCCTAATGAGGTACACATAATTTTTTACCTCTTCCCTCTTATGACTTTACTGCTTCCTGGTCCCTGGTCCCTGGTCCCTGGTCCCTGGTCCCTGGTCCCTGGTCCCTGGTCCCTGGTCCCTGGTCCCTGGTCCCTAAAACTTGTACCTTACTAGCTTGAAAACCGCTAGAGTAATAATTACGAGTCAATCCCAAATGAACTAGTTTGGGATTGACTCGCTGTTTGCAGCTTCCTGTGCCGTTCAAAGGTGCTGTAAAAACAACCCAGTTAGGTTATATAAGTAAGGATATGAAAAAATCAGTATAATTTTTATAAATTTATCATGAAGACTACCCAAATTTTTTGAAAGCTTTTTTGAACTAAATGTGAAGATTTGGTTAATTGTGAAAAAAAAGTAAAAATTTGGTGAATCAAGTCCAGGTGGTTGTCGAGTTTCCTAGTCTTGCCCAACCTGAGTTCGACATCACCAACTTTATCCAGGAGTCAGGAGCTTCGATTCAGGATTCAGGAGCCATAATAACTGAATTTTATAGTTAATTTGGAATTAATCAGAGTTTAATGGGCAATTAACCTATGTATTCTCCCAATAACTTCTGAATTATTCTCCTGAATTCTTAATTATGTCTCCTATATCCTCAAAAAACCAGCCAATTTCTTACATAAAACTGAGGTTGTCCAAGACCGATTGCCCAAGACCGATTGCCCAAGACCGATTGCCCATGCTGGGATTTTGGCATCAACAGGCTCGGGGTAGACTCATAATCTAATCCCTTTACCCTTTCCCCTTTGCCCTGATAACTGCGGCGAAGTCTAATCAGCGCCCAAAGCCGCTTAGGCCAAAGCAGGGGCAGAATTTAGGGCAGCACTATGGTATTGATTGGACTAATAGCAGTCAAACCGAATTGGACTAATAGCCATCGGAGGAGGATATCCTGATCTGGTCAGCCTTGGGGTTTATCACCTTTCTCGTCAGAGAGATAACATAAAAGGAGTTCTTGCCAGCAGCACCTACACTAGGAGGTGGGACCCTAGGGCGATTTACTCGCCCTAGGAGGCGCGCACCTATGGAAATTTATAGCCACCATCTACGAGGTCTTCTGGTTATGATCACAGATCTGTCCCAATTGGGATCAGGACTGAAACAGGTTGTTAGGACTAATCAGGGGGATGTTGATAGAAGGGATTACTGGCTATCAGCAGGTGCGCTTGACCTTGGCGAATTTAATTCGCCAAGGTCAAGCGCACCTATAGAAAGTATGGGGTTGGTGACACTCGATGGCAATCAGGCGAAGCCAAGCTGTCAGTTGTATCGTCTCTATTTTCGTCTTGCAGTTGGCAGGGAAGGTATTCGAACCATTTCCTAGATTTCTTTAGATGTCTTTTGTTAAGAACAAACACAATCACTATTAATTATGTCAGAAATTCTAACACTAATCAAAAAACCAGAGATTCCCAGGAAATTAGTAAAACCATCTCAACCAATTGAACTAATTCAGCCATCAGAACCAAAGTTTATGGCTGTTGGGGTTGTAACTGGTGAGGTAGATTTGTCTGAGAAAATTCCTACCATTACCATTCAGGGTAAGGCTTACCCACTCTTTTTTCTGCTTAAGCACAACCGGAAAAGGTATGTGCTGGATATTCTCAAGGGGCACATAGAGGCCGGAAACCGAGAGCATCGCCTCGTGGTATATCCTAAGCCGATCCACTTCCCAGACAGGAACAAATTCCAGGATATCCGGTTTGAGGTAATTGGGATTTTACAGGAAGACAGACCCCATGCTTGGGCTGAAGCGATTGGCAATGGGTATTTCATCTTGGCTGGATTGTGGCAGTTCATCCCTGTTTGTAAAGTTCCCTGTGTGTCAGTCTTTAGGAACCACAGTGAACAATTAGTGAACTATCTCAAAAGCCACCAGGCTACAGAAAGAACTCGGGTACTCAAAGCTGGTCACTGTCCATTATTCTGGCGGGACTCCTCGGTCAAACCATTCCGATTCAATCCTAAGCTCAAGGAGCAGGGCAAGCCAAAATTCATCCAGGTCAAAGCCCGATTCCTTCCCCACAAAAATGCCTTCGCGTTTGTGGAAGAATTGGCACCCCCAATGGATCAGCCTCCACGGTTCTGCAAAGTTCGGAAAGAAGATAAGCAGGAAGCCTTGGCGGAAGCTAAGAAAAGAGCTGCTGAAATGGCTGAAAAAAGAGCTGCTGAAAGTTCTGAAAGTCCTGAAAAAACAGCTGCTGAAAGTCCTAAAAAAAGACCTGCTGAAGGTCCTGAACGTCCTGAAAGTTGAGTACTTCTATTCACAATACCAACTGTGCTCAGTACCAACCCAACGCCCAGTCGAGCCGTTGAGACTTGACTGCTGAGGCGTTTGGTGCTGGCAAGGCTGGTAGGGTGATAGTTAAGACTTAAGCACAAGTCAGGTAAGCCAGCGCTGTCGGATAACTTGGTTGACTGACTATATATTTTCCAGAGCTTAACTATAGCGCTAGTATAAACCACGAGTAACTATAGCGGTTTTCAATTAGGTGAGGTACATTTTTATAGGGAGCAGGCAGCAGGGAACAGGGAACAGTGATAGGAATTATTTGACCAACGACTTTACTTAATATAGCCAATCATTGATAATAATAAGTTATAATTAAGGGTTAACCTATTTTATTAAGGTTTAGGGTATTGCTTTGACAAGGATGCGATCGCAACTGCCCCCGTTGGTACTTTTCTGTCAAAAAGCGAAGCATCCGCAGTTTCTGTACTTAATTTTGGTACTTAAGAGTAATTATCTCTGATTATCTTCTATTTTCTTGACAATGAAATATCCCTGCTCTTAGAATCGCGAATGGCGCAGGAGTTCTTGAACCGAACTCCAATCTTTTCCAAAGTCCGATGGGGCAGGAAACCTGACTATTCCTGAATTCCCCGGAACCAGAAGCCACAAGGAGACCCTATGGTTCAGTCTTTCGAGTGCTCAATCCAAATTGACCCGGCCTTAAGGGGATGGCAGACTTGAGGGTCTCCATCATCTCGACCGTCCTGTCCCTTTAACATCAGGCCAAAATTCGTAAAATCATTAATTCAAACATGCTAAAGACAACATTCAACCGCTTCAAGCCAGCTGCTCTTCCCTTGAAGAAAGCACTCTCAAGACTGGCACTTGGTCTAGGGACCCTGCTCTTTGCCGCAGTGGCAGTATTCTGTGTCACAGCTCCCACGGCTTTAGCAGCAACGGTAGAACCATTGCATGGAATACAAATTACTGAAAAAAGTGTCACGATCGTAGTGACGAGCAACGGCTGCACGCAGAAAGAGGACTTCACAACCATATTGGCAAAATCCCAGCCTCCCATTGTTACCTTCATCCGCCTGAAACCGGATCTTTGTAAAGGTGTTTCCCGTCCCTACCCGATTCAGTTCTCGCTGTCGGAAGTGGGTGCGAAAGAGTTTAAATTGGCCAATCTCTTTGTACCTTCCGCCAGTTTCTATTAGCGGCGGAAGTTCTTAAAACAGGACTCTAAGTCGAAAAAAATGTCACAAACTGCCTGGTGAGATCGTTTTAGTTATAGAGCGACATAGCTAACTTTGGGGTAGGCGAGTGTGGCGAACACGAGTTAAACCTTGTTTAACTCTTACCCGATGGTCTCAATTCAAAAATTCCATAGGTGCGCTTTCCGCATTAAGAATTAAATTCGCCACGGGTCGCACCTGCTGAAATTCCTCCCGATGCTGACGTTACAGTAGAGCGCGGGAGGAATTTTTTAGCTTCCGGCAAAAGAAGCCCCACAACGAACATGCGCAGCATGAGTGTTTAAAGTTACCGTAAGATAGTGGAGCTTTTATGGTTAGTCGGTTATGCGTAAAAGAGGTGCGACCCGTGGCGAATTTAATTCGCCTACGGAAAGCGCACCTTTGGTTAAATCTTTTGTAATAAAGCGACCCTATCTAAGGTTTCGTCTCCAGGGATGAATTTTGCACAGAGTCTTTCACTTTAGACCAATCGATGTGTTATACTGGAAATACTGACTTTCAAAGCCGTTCGCGTAGCGTGGCCAAAGGCCATAAATGCTGGGAAGTTGGTCAAACATTATTAAACAAAAGACCAAGAAAACAGAGCGGCAGCGATGCAGCGCGGTCTTGGGGGTTTCCCCCATGAGCGACTGCATCAAGAGAGGGCAGTCCGTTCTTAAAGCCCAGCGCCTCCTAAGCAATAGCTGGATTGGCGCTTGTTGCCCACACTGAACTCAAAGAGTCAGTGTGGGAGCTGTCACAGGGTATGCTATAATAAGTGCTAATTTGGGGTTGCATCATTGCGGGATGATTGAGAAAACTAGGAAACGAAATGTCCTAAATACCAATCAACCCATATCCGTAAGAATAGTCACGGTCGAGGTAAACGAAATTACCTCAAATTTGCTGAAGTCAATTTATTGAATCCTATTCCACCAAGGCTTATTCAGCCGAAGTGAATAAAAATTGTCGTAACTGCTCACCCCAGGTGAGCAGTTACAGCGAAACAGAGCGAATACTTTCAAAGTGTAATAGACATAAACATCAATAAGAATTGTAAAAAAATCACATTAGTATTGGTACTTTTAGGTTATACAAGTGTTAGACATCTAAATTTAGAATACCCAGTAAATCTGTCATAGTTTGTTTAACAGAAAGCTGGCACACCTAACCAGTTAACCATGTTTATAACAATAGTGTTGATTGGACGTGTGTGATAGTTATTATAATTTTGGTAGTCATGCACAGTAATAATAACGTGATCGTACCCGAGAATTATAGTGATGGATAAAGTACCAGATAGCACCAATGTGGTTGGACAGCTTTTTAGAGAAAGACAGAGTTTTACGAAGGGATAAATTCGTTGTATAATGGTGTTGTTTAGTCTTTAAATATAACTTGTTTAACCAGATTATTTGCCCACATAAATACCACATTTAATTCAGTAGGATAATTAGCTTTACCTTCTTTTTTTTGTCACCTTGACTTGTCGAGGAGTCTCTTGATAGTTTTGATTTACATAATTGTGAAGCCATCTAATAGACACACCTGTAGATGGAGCAATTCCCGCCAAGGTAATTTTCTCCAACAGCAGACGATCAATTAAGTCTTTCGTGGTTGTTTAAATGGGCTTATATTGAGAGTATTAACCAAATTTAAAACCGCAATAAAAACATTTAAATATTTGTTTTTAATAGTATTTTTTTAGGTTTTAATTAAACGATATATCTCGCAATCGTGACAAGAAATGTTGTTATTAACAGAAGTTAAATTTGACCTGAGGGGGTGACATGATCCCTAAAAAGCTTATTATATAAGGCTTTGAGGCGAATAAGCTCATGGAAGATACAGTCCCAAATTAACCCTTGATTCATTTTCTGAAAGCTCAAACCCTTATAACTACGTTCAATGTCAGCCCAAAACAGAATGTATCTTTTTGTAAATTACGGGCTGGAATTATTACCCAGTAAGGATTTAAGCTTGCATGTCACCCCCCCAGAAATTTGACTTATGTACTAACTGTGCATAAATACCGGATTTTTTGAATAGCTGTAATTAGGGTTGATTTCTAGATTAATTGGGATAACTATACTATAGCCGTGTTTGGCAATTATGATAAGCTTAAAGGAGAGATTGTATGCACATCAAATCAAAAGTGGTAGCGATCACCTGCATTTTTTTAGGACTTCTTGTATCCGGTAATAGCTGCACTAAATTTGGCTTAGACGATCCAACCCTAGACATTCTAGACAAGGCGATCGAGGAACTACGCCAACAGCCTGAACGCTGGGAAAAAACAATGATTAATGCAACTCAACAGCTAGAGAAATCTGGGAGCAAGCTTTCCGAGCAAGTAGCCAAAGATGTTCGGGACACCTACAACAGTATTCTGGGACAGACAGGCAATGAATTTTCCTGTCGTTCTGATTTTGTGGCAGAGAGATTACAACAACGACTCCAATCCATCGGCTACAGATTAGATTCAAACCGCTTTGCTCAACCTGTGGTCTCTCCGGTAATTTGCTCTACCAATCCCGGCAACTCAATTACAATCGATACTCAGCTAATTTCCTATTATGGATTTGACTTTCTAGAGTTTAAGGCTTTGAAGCCATTTCGGGCTTACCTGCAATATGCAGATGGCGAGGAAGTAGAACAAGTTGGGATTGCCGCGCCATCAACCAACTATCAACTAAATCTAGATATACAAAGCCCAAGGGTCAAAGAGAAAATGCAGGAACTAGACCGAAACAGGCAACCACAAATCGTAATCAAGTGGGGAGAGCAAACCAAAGAGCAATCGATTTTACCGATTATCTTGCCAAAAGCGAAACTTCCCAAGCGAAAGTATGAGGTGGTCGGTAAAATTGGCCCGTTTGGTGGACATTGGGGAAGTTGGGGGAATCAGGTACAATGCCCAACAGATCAATGGGTATTAGGGGGTGAACTTAAAGTAGAACCTAAACAGGGGCGGGGTGATGACACAGCCCTCAATGGCATCTACCTCCGGTGTGGCACCCAGGGAGACCGAGCGAGAACTACGGAAATTGCCTCAGCAGCAGGGCCGTGGGGAAAGAAATTTGAATTAGGAACTTGTAAAAGCGGATATGTCATTGGCGCTCGGCTGAGGATTGAACCTAAACAAGGCTCTGGCGATGATACGGGTGGTGTAGATGCACAGTTTTGGTGTGAAGATGAAACCTCTTTGCAAACTTCCTATCGATTGGATTGGGGTGGATGGTCAAGCCGTCAAAGCTGCCCACGTCAGAGCGCCATTTGTGGCCTCAAGACCAGGGTGGAGTCTAGTCAGAGAAGAGGAGATGATACAGCGCTAAATGATGCCGAGTTCACCTGTTGTTCTCTGCCTTAATATTGTTGAATAGAAAAAGGGAATTATTGCCCCCATTCAAGCCTGATCGGTTACTTACTCTGTCCCCCACAATAACTGTGAAAGCTGCGGGATGATTAAGGTAACGTGATTGAGTAGCGATCGCACACCAAGATGCCAGACTCCACCACCACCCTCCTCAGCTTATTGAGAGTTTAGTAGGGTGAGCAAGTGGAGACTAATTCTCAATGTTGACTTTAACACTCACCTTGTCCACCCTAATTAATTGTGGCTTGCCTAGAGTTTGGTGGGCAAAAACTAATAGAGTTTTTCCATTAAGCTTATAGGCGAGAAATTTTTGCCCACCCTACCATTATAGCTTTTTGCCCACCTAGTGATCACCAAAGCTAGTAGGGTGGGCAAAAACTAATAGAGTTTTTCCATTAAGCTTATAGGCGAGAAATTTTTGCCCACCCTACCATTATAGCTTCAAAGTCATCTCCAGCCCAATAATTCAGGCTAGTTTGGTGGGCAAAAACTAATAGAGTTTTTCCATTAAGCTTATAAGCGTACGCTTTTTGCCCACCCTACCATTATAGCTAAACTTCAATCATACCATTATAATAGCTAAACTTCAATCCAATAGCCAACTAAACAAATCTCCCACAGTAATGCTTAACTCCCTAGCAAAGGATGGCACAGGAAGTTGCTCGGATGATTGATCAAACACTTCCATCTGCTGTTTTGGACGATAAACGAAAACCGTTTGCTCCTCTGGATCAATCAACCAGCCCATTGCCGTCCCATACGTTAAAAAATGGAGAATATTCTTTGTCACCTTAGTTTGACTTTGGTCAGGTGAAAGAATCTCAATTGTCCAATCAGGCGCTGCCTGGAAAACATTGGCAATTTCGCCATTGTCATCACGAGGAATTCTCTGGGAAACAAACACAGATACATCGGGAACGGTTGAGCGTCCACCAAAAGTACACCGAAGTTCTGGAAAAGCACGAGCAATTCGTTCTTGCTTCACCACTAGATTAATAGCAGTAACCAATTCCCCTTGAATTGTGCTGTGTTTTCCCTGTGGCATTGGTTTCTGAACAATTTGTCCATCAATATACTCACTAGCAGGTTTGGTTTCTGGTAGTTTGAGAAACGCTTCCAATGACACTAATTTTGATTTTTTATTTGGAGAGTTTTGAGTAATCATTGTCATTGGTCACAAACCCCATTGAATTACTATTTATAGTCTATAGCATTTTTAGTTAAGATGTGAACATAAATATAATCAAGCAATCAGCCAGGGTAACCAAATTGCTAAACTAAGCAAGCTGACAAACAAAACTGGCATGGTAAGAATAAAACTTAAGCGAATATAATAAACCCAACTGATTTGGAGTCCTCTAAAAGCCAATACATTCAACCAAAGTAGAGTTGATAAACTTCCTAATGGAGTAATTTTTGCTCCTAAATTGCACCCAATTAAATTCCCGTATATCATCACTTCTTTGACAGCTGGTTCAATATCCGTAATGCTTTCAATTGCCTTAGCATTCAGCAGTACTGTTGGTAAATTATTGAGTACACTAGCAAGAAATGTGGCTAAGAAACCACTACCACTAGCTGCTAAGGTGAGTCCCCAATTAGAAAGGATTTCCAACCGCTGGCTCAACAGAGCAGTTATGCCCAGATTGTCCAAACCGATGCTGAATAGAAACAGCACTAGGATAAGTAAAATAATTCGCCATGGCAGTTGACCTGCTAGCTGTAAGATATAACTAAGTCTACTAGCCCGACCGTTAAGGGAACGTGCTGCTAATGCCACCATCACTAAAGCTGCCATAGCAGCAATCCAGGCAATGGGGAAATTTAGCACTTTTGCCAACAAGTAGCCGATTAGGAGTAGTCCTAAAATAGGAAAACTCAATTTAAAGATTAAGGAATCTCGAATCGCACGATTAGGTGGTGGTAGACGGGCAAGGTTATAGGTCAGGGGGATTTGGGGTTCAAAATAGAACCAAAGAATGATGATACTAGTAGCTATTGTGGCAACGGTTACGGGCAACATCACCATCACATAGCGCAACCAGGAAATCTCTAAATAATCAACATAAATCAGATTTACTGGATTACTCATTGGCAGTAGTAAGCTAGCGGCATCGGTAATAAAACCACTAGTAAACACAAATGCCAGAGTAGCTTTGGCACTAAAGCCGAGCAGCAGCAAAATTTCCATCACAGCAGCTGTCCAGACTATGGTCGTGGCGAGGTTAGTAAACACATTGCTCAATAACATCCCCACTAGGATCACTAAGGAGAAAAGCAAATGGCCACGACCACATCCCCAATTAGCTATGTGAAGCGCTAACCACCGAAACCAACCTGCTTGACCTAAACTTAGGGCAAGAATAATTAGAGCAATGAGGGTGAAAGTGGCGTTTCCAACTCTCGCCCAGGCTATGGGAATATTCTGCAATAGCAAAGGGAGTAGGGAGTAGGGAGTAGGGAGTAGCGATGCAGAGGTGCGACCCGTGGCGAATTTAATTCGCCAACGGAAAGCGCACCTAAGCGCTCATGGGGGTTCCCCCCATGAGCGACTGCATCAAGACGGGAGTAGGGAACAAAAATTGTCACAATTCCTACACGCATCCCTATATAACTAATAACTAATTACACTAATTACTGGTAATCCGATGCTAGGGATAAGTGATCATTTTATGGTACTATCAACCGTCAACGGTGAACGGTAAACGGTGAACTGTCAAGAAAATATAAAGCATTAGGTAAAATGAACTATTAGGTCACAAATAGTGTTATATTACTTAAGTTAAAGATTAAACCACTAGATATAGCGTGACCTCTGCCAGAGTCTTCCCCAAACCCATGAACCATATCCAGGAGTGGACAGCTAGTAGTGTTGATGAACAGCTGACTCGCCTCAATGTAAGGTCTCTCGAAGGCTCTAGCCCATTTGAGTATCTCTTCTATTCCGACTCCCTGCCCAGACGCAATGATGGTCGAGTGCTAAACTCGATTCTGAAACGCTATCAACACCTCGAACAAGGGGGATGGTGGTGTTCTGGTATTGACTTGCTTACTGGTCAGGAGGATATTTGGGGCTGTTTCAAACCCAGCCAACCCCGTCACAGTGGGGAAACTAGGAAGCTAATAAAATATGAACATCCCCCCAAAACCCCCACAGGCTTGTTTGCTCTGCGAGTACCTTTGCACCTGTGGCAACGGATTGCTGAGCGCAATGATTTTACTATTCTCCCCACAGACCTTGACCACAATCAACCGGATCTAGGGTTTTGGCAGTGGCTAATCTCTCACCCCTCAATTCCGTTGTGTATTACTGAGGGCGCTAAGAAAGCTGGAGCTTTACTCACTGCTGGTTACGCTGCGATCGCATTACCAGGAATTAATGGGGGGTATCGAATCCGTAGGGATGCCCAGGGAAATCGGATTGGCAAGTCTGACTTGATTCCCCAACTACGGAAACTAGCGACTCCGGAGCGAGAGATTTACATAGTCTTTGACCAAGACTCGAAACCGAATACCATCAAAGCTGTCAATGCTGCGATTCGTAGAATGGGATATCTGCTCAATCAAGCAGGTTGCCCTGTAAAGGTGATTACTTGGGATGCCCAGCTAGGCAAAGGGGTCGATGATTTAATTGCTGATCAAGGTCAGAAGACCTTTGAGCAAGTTTACCAACGAGCACTCCCCCTCGATACTTGGAAAGCTAAATCCCTAACCCAGCTCACCTATCGAGCTAACCTTAAGGTAAATTGCCGCTATCTGCAAGAACTTCCGATTCCGGATACAGCCCAACTGATTGGGATTAAATCCCCTAAGGGTACTGGAAAAACCCAACTACTGGAAAAAATTGTCTCTCAAGCCCTAGCCCGAAATCAATGGGTATTGGTGCTTGGTCATCGGGTGCGATTAGTAGAAGCATTGTGCCAACGCTTCGGCATCAAGTATATCACTGAGGTCAGGGATGACCAGAAGGAAGGGGTGTTAGGTTATGGTTTATGTCTCGACTCCTTGCATGGTAATTCTCAGGCTCGCTTCAATGCCGCTAACTGGTCTGATGGCGTAGTAATTATCGATGAAGTGGAGCAAGTGCTCTGGCATGGATTGAACTCTAGCACCTGTCAGAGTAATCGGGTTGCTATTCTCAAATCTCTGAAAACCCTAATCCAGAATGTCTTGGGGGGGTCTGGTCAAGTTTATATTGCCGATGCGGACTTGAGTGATATATCGATAGATTACTTACTGAGCTTGTCTGGAGTTGACCTTGAACCCTTCATCATTGAGAATGACTGGAAACCGAACATTGACGGGTCCTGGCAAGTTCATAACTATACCGATAGCACACCAAAAAAACTAGTGCGAGAGCTAGAAGCACACATTGCTCAAGGAGGCAAACCCTTTGTGTGTCTTTCCGCTCAAAAACCCAAGAGCCAATGGGGTACTTGCACTCTAGAAGCGTACCTAAAAAAGCAATTTCCCCACCTCCGGATATTGCGCATTGATTCGGAATCCCTTGGTGAAACAAATCATCCAGCCATGGGGTGTATCAATAACCTCAACAATGTTTTAGGGGAGTATGACATTGTATTAGCTAGTCCTGCTATTGAAACGGGAGTGAGTATTGATCTGCGGGGACACTTTACCTCTGTGTGGTGTATTGCCCAAGGGGTGCAAGGAGAAAATAGTGTCAGACAAACCTTAGGGCGAATCCGAGAAAATCTACCCCGGTTCATCTGGGTAGCCCCTTATGGCTTTAATCACGTCGGTAATGGCTCCACGTCTCTATCCTCACTACTGGCATCTGGACAGCGTTTGACCCAAATGAATATTCGGTTGCTACAACAATCGGATTTCGATGCTGTGGATGATTTAGATACAGGCTTTCAAGCAGAATCCTTGATGTGCTGGGCTAAAATGGCTGTCCGATTCAATGCCGCCATGGTCAACTATCGGGAATCGGTGCTAGCAGGATTGCGTGCTGAAGGTCATCTGGTGATGGATGTTTCCCCAGCCAGTTCCACTAAAGCTGGGAAAAAGAAGTCTAAGGGTTCACCCCAAGCGGAAGAGTTGGGAGCACAGAATGCTCTGATGGCAGCGATTACTGCAGTTAGAGACCAAAACTATCAGGCTGAGTGTAATGCGATCGCATCTAGTCAAGACTTCAGTTATAGCCAATATCAAAAGATTAGCAAACGCCTAGTCAAAACACCATCGGAGCGTCGCTCACTACGGAAGTACGATTTAAAGCAGCGTTATGCCATCCCAGTCACACCAGAACTGGTACTCAAAGATGACCAAGGCTGGTATCAGCAGCTACGGCTCCATTATTTTCTTACCCTAGGTCGGCAACATCTGGCAGAACGGGATGCTAAGGTAGCGCGACTGTTAATTGAGCAAGGTCAAGGGAGTATCTTTCTACCGGACTTCAATCGTGCTGTGCTAGGAGCGATGATTGGTACTATGAAGGTTTTGGGGATACCAATCCTATTAGAAAATCTGGAACGAGAACTCAGAAATACTGATCAGGACTTGCAGCAGATGGCTGCGATCGCATTAGCAAACCGTTGTGCTATCAAAACCATCACAGGAATAGGACTAGCTAAGAAAGCAACTCCGATTGTTATTATCAGGCGCTTCTTGGATAAAATCGGCTATGGCTTACAGTGTATTCGTTATCAGAGTCAAGGAAAAAAGCGGTTCAGAGTTTATCAGCTAGTTAGTCCAGAAGATGGTCGCATGGAAGTGTTCCAGAAGTGGTTAGCTAGTGATGCTCTGAGGTTAGGCACTAGTGAAATTTGGCTGGATAATGCTTTATCTGCTAGGTCGGGTAACACTCAGTTAGTGGATTCAGAAAACAGCAATTATGTTCAATTGTGTTTGAATGTTTAGTCTTATAGCGCTACGCGCAAGGCAAAAGGCAAGAGGCAAGAGGCAAGAGGCAAAAGTTGACTACAACAGCTTTTGCTGCTTTTATCAATGTCCTAAATTTAATGCGTAGTGCTTAGCATTAGTTCGAGGGTTGGGTGAGGCTATAACCCCCCTCTACCACTTTCTTCTGGTAAATTTTTGTTGCAATATCAACACTTTATAGCGTTTGAACTGCTATACTCCAAATAGCTTTTTAATATTCAACTGTTGATAATTTCAAAAAGAAATTAAACAGGAAAAAATCAATGAAAAAATTTTTTAGTGTCTTATTACTTAGTCTAGCATTATTTGCTTTTCTTCTGAGCTCTTTCCCTCAGGAAACATTAGCCGCAAATGTCTGTGATGCTGAATCAGTTTCCAAGTCTATCTCTGGTAAAGTCGCTACAAAGATTACTTTTGTTAACAAATCTAATGACCTAATCAAGACTTATTGGCTGAACTACCAGGGCAACAGAACATACTATTATCAGCTCAAATCAGGCCAAGGTTATACTCAACAAACCTATGTAACTCATCCTTGGGTAATTACAGATGAGCAAGACAACTGTCTAGGAGTTTATTACCCTGACGGACAAGCACGCACCGTAAACTATTCCGGCTAGTATTTCTGCTCAGCTGAGTTAGAGCCCTTCAAAACCTAAAAAGATTGATCTAGCTAAGCGCTTTGCGCTCAGCTAGAAAAGCTTTATCTGGAGACAGGAAATTTAAAGTTAACCACCAATGGCGTTGTTAGTAGACGCCAGGATTATAGCGATCGTCGCCCGCATTATAAACCTCTGAGGTCTTAGTCACGGTAAAATCATCAAGGTGAGCTTGTAAATTTTTCTTCTGGCTATCGCTTAGTCCCGGAATGTTCAGTACATCTTCTACTGACTTGTAGGGAGCATTTTGAATAATCTTACCAGCCAGGCCTGGATAGAATCCGCGATAGTGGCGAAACTTTCGCACATGAGTATTGTTCAGGTCAATCTTCTCACCAAACTCGGTGGCTAACTTGGCATCAGCCGCATTGCTCCGGGATGACTGAGCGATTAAAGCGGTAGATGAGGGCAACGTTAAGTTATTTAAAGAAAATGTGTCTGCTGAAGACATAGGGGAAGCGATCGCACTTTGGGATAAGCCTAAGCACCCCAAGCTAAGCACTAGAAGGCATACCACTGCTAGATGAACCAATTTTCTCATCATAAAACTCCTTACTTACACAACACAGCACTAAGAGAAATTAATCTCTGTGGGTTTAGTTTAATTTTTGTTTCCTATCATCTCATATTATCGAAGTCCAGACACAAGACCTCAACTTTTTCCAGAAGACGATTCCCACCCTAGTTACTTGACAAATTTTGCTTTGTAAGCTAATAGCTATCAGCTATCAGCTATCAGCTATCAGCTATCAGCTATCAGCTATCAGCTATCAGTTATCAGCTATCAGCTTATGGGCTACAGATAGTGCTACTGTTCGCGCAGCGTGGCCATTCGCGTAGCGTGGCCAACGGCCAAGGCCAAGGCCAAGGCTGACCGCTGACCCCTGACCCCTGACCCCTGACCCCTGACCGCTGACCCCTGACCCCTGACCCCTGACCGCTGACCGCTGACCCCTGACCCCTGACCCCTGACCGCTGACCCCTGACCGCTGACCGCTGACCGCTGACCGCTGACCGCTGACCGCTGACCGCTGACCGCTGACCGCTGACCGCTGACCGCTGACCGCTGACCGCTGACCGCTGACCGCTGAATAAAGAATTCCTAAGCCAATCCTAAAATAGATCTAAAAGCTGACCGATAAACTTGAGTTTTGTGGCACGATAACTATCCTGACAAGAAAAAATAGCAACAGGATTTAGCCATGACTCTACGATTGGGGGATACCGTACCCGACTTTACTCAGAATTCCAGCGAAGGGGAGATTAATTTGTATGAATGGGCAGGAGATAGCTGGGTGGTGCTGTTTTCTCACCCAGCCGACTACACCCCAGTTTGCACTACCGAGTTAGGTATGGTTGCTAAACTCAAGCCCGAATTTGAGAAGCGCAATGTTAAAGTGCTAGCCTTGAGCGTGGATGATGTTGACTCCCACAAAGGCTGGATTGGAGATATCAACGAAACCCAGACAACAACGGTCAACTACCCGATTTTGGCGGATCCAGATAAAAAGGTGTCTGACCTTTACGATATGATCCACCCCAACGCTGACAATACCCTAACCGTACGCTCTGTTTTCGTCATCGACCCACAGAAGAAATTGCGGTTAGTGTTAACCTACCCTGCTAGCACCGGTCGTAACTTTGACGAAATCCTGCGAGTGATTGACTCCCTACAGTTGACCGATGACTATAAAGTCGCTACTCCCGTTAACTGGACAGACGGGGGTGACTGTGTTATTGTACCCTCCATCAAAGATCCAGAAGAGTTGAAGGAACGGTTTCCCAAAGGATATGAGGAAATTAAGCCCTATCTGCGGATGACACCCCAACCGAACAAGTGAAATAATTATCTAGTCTGAAGGATGAAGGATTAAGGATACTTCATCCTTCATTCTTTAGAATTTAGAATTTAGAATTTAGAATTTAGAATTTAGAATTTGTAATTTAAACTTGATTTAAATGGATATCAAAGCAGGTTTTGTTGATACAGTTGGTAATACACCACTTATTCGCTTAAACAGCTTTAGCGAAGAGACGGGTTGTGAAATTCTAGGGAAAGCCGAGTTTCTCAATCCAGGAGGTTCTGTAAAAGACCGAGCTGCCCTCTATATTATTAAAGATGCAGAAGAAAAAGGCTTACTAAAGCCTGGGGGTACAGTTGTTGAAGGAACCGCTGGCAATACGGGCATTGGTCTAGCCCATATCTGTAATGCTAAGGGATACAAGTGCCTGATTATTATCCCGGAAACTCAATCCCAAGAAAAAATGGATACCCTCAGAACCCTGGGAGCTGAAGTTCGCCCAGTGCCAGCAGTACCCTACAAAGACCCGAATAATTATGTAAAGCTTTCTGGACGCATTGCCCAAGAGATGGATAATGCCATCTGGGCGAATCAGTTTGATAATTTGGCAAACCGACAGGCTCATTATGAAACTACTGGGCCAGAACTGTGGCAGCAAACTGACGGGAAAATTGATGCTTGGGTCTCAGCAACTGGGACAGGTGGAACCTATGCAGGGGTAGCGATGTATTTGAAAGAAAAAAATCCTAACCTTCAATGTGTGGTGGCTGACCCCATGGGCAGTGGTTTATACAGTTATGTCAAGACCGGTGAAATTAAACCGGAAGGTAACTCTATTACAGAAGGTATCGGTAACAGCCGTATTACTGGGAATATGGAAGGGGCTCCCATTGATGATGCCATTCAAATTGATGACCACGAATGTCTCCGGGTAGTTTACCAGCTGCTGAGCCGGGATGGATTATTTATGGGAGGGTCTGTCGGGATTAATGTCGGAGCTGCTGTTGCTCTGGCTAAACAAATGGGACCTGGTCATACAATTGTGACTGTACTTTGTGATGGCGGTGGTCGTTATCAGTCACGGCTATTCAATCAGGAATGGTTGGTATCTAAAGGACTTTCTGTGGGTGATTGCAGCTCTTGAGGAAAAAGGCTGAAGGGTCATTAATCTAGTCATCTTTGTAAGTATTCAGCCAATGGCAACGGGAAACGGGGAACAGGGAGCAGACAGAAATCCTTGACACTTATTACTAACTAATCTTTAAGCTTAACACAAATAAAAACAAATAAAAGTACCCTTTCGAGTACTGTCACAGATGCCAGCAAACTTGGTATTGTAATTGATATAGATCAATATCAAGCCTTGCTCTGTCAGCACCTTGAGCAACCTAGGCACCACGGATGTCCCTAAAAAGACACCTACACACACTGGTGCCAAGGCTTTTCACTTTGGAAAGACACCTCAAGTCAACTGAGCTTTTGGTTATAACTTGAACCATTACTCCTTCGCTCTCTGGGGCCTAGGGGCTGATAGCTGTTTGCAGAAAGTGTAGCATGGGCGTCGCGGGTTAGCTGACCGATCAAACTAGATCAGTGTCACAAATCAAGACTTAATTCTCATTATTTATTAAGAATAATGATGAGGCTTCTTCAAGAAAAACTGAAGTAAGAAGCCTGAACTTCGTATGTTGATTTTTCTAGAGGAAGTACACCAGATGCAAACCCAAGACCTCCTAAAATCCCCTAATCGTCAAAAATTTGATGCAGTAGTTGATTCTAGCTGGAAACAAAAAGAAAACTCTGAGGTATATACATTTATTAAACGCCAACTCAAGTACTTCAATCTTGAACAGGAACTTGATATAGGCCAGATACTTTTTGAGGGCTGTATTCGTGGCGTTAGCAAAATTGAATCTGGACAAGATATTCAAGACCCCTCAGACTGGCTAAAATCTACCTGCTTCTACATAATCCTAGACCATATCCGAATCACTTACGTCTACAGCAGTTCTGACTGGGAGCTAAGCACAGGCAATTGGGAGCAAGCATCCCAAGGGCACGCCATGGGCACCTACAACTAATGTGGCAACTAATGTGGCAACTACTGATGTGGTAATTCCTTGATGATCACAAGGGCTATAGTCATTAGGCTCAGCAAGGACAAATGTAAGTAGCGAGGCATACTAAAACACCGCTATGGAAAGATTTTTTATGCCAATTTGGCAACACAGCTCGGTAACCTCATTGTTTCATGGTTATACCCTTGATGAATTTATTTTACCCTACCTACTTATCAATGTCACAAATCGAGACTTAATCGTCACTAAGTGAGTAATAGTGATTAGAATGTTTCTCAAATACAATTGAAAGTCAGGGGCATCATGTGCTTTTATTTTTCCCGAGGAACTACACTAGATGCAACCTAGAAAACCTCCAAAGTCCCCTAATCGTAAACAATTTGATGCCGCTGTTAATTCTCTTTTAAACCAAAGAAATAAATCGGGATTGTTTGCATTTATTGAATTTAGACTAAAGCAGTTCAATCTTGAACACAAATTTGATATCTTTGACATATTTATTGAAAGCTATATTCGCGGAGTTAGCAAAATTGAATCTGGACAACATATTGAAAATCCATCAGCTTGGCTAAGAACAACCTGCTTAAATGTGATTAGAGAGCATTTTGCTAAGAAAGGAAAGCATTGGAAAAAAGAACGTGAATTTAGCTCTATAGAATACCAGATTAGCTCTAATGATGCTTCCGATTATTTATCGGATCAATATGTCAAGGAAATACTGTCAGATATTAGACAACTAGTAAGTCCTCTAGATTTTGATATTTTTGTGTTACGAGTCATGGAGGAATTGTCCTGGATTGAAATTGAAGAACGCCTGAACTTGGCAAGTAATACAGCGTTGCGAAAACGATATCAGCGTATGAGGAAAGTTTTGAGAGATTATTTTTTTGATATCGACAACTCTATGCTCGAAGACTATGGCTTATCCTGAAGTAAGCATATGCGCTACGCGCACGCTACTTGAGGTGCCGTCAGCTGTCAGCCGTCAGCTAAAAGCTCACGGGTGCGCGTTCAGCCGTCAGCTGTCAGCCGTTAGCCGTTAGCCGTCAGCTTATTTTATTAAAAAGCACCTCAAGTAGCACCATCTGTAGCCCATAAGCTGATAGCTGATAGCTGATAGCTGATAGCTTAGATTATTCTTAAAGATTTCCAGTGAAACAAGCAAATTGATGACGTAGAGTTTCACTGGTCTTAGGTGATTTCTGGGAAACAAAGATTTCTAAATACTCTTCTAACTTAGCGATTTGGTTTTTATAGGTATCAATATCATTGTCACTCAGCCAGCTAAATTGTTTAGCTATAACTAGATCAGCTTTATCTATCAACAGGTTAAGGATTTGGTCAGCTTCAGCTAGTTCGAGGATCTCAGCCATACGGTTGCTGTCTGACACAGACAAAGTTGGACGCGCTGCCAGTTGGCAATACTCCAGCAATAGTTCCAATCGGCGTAGATTTGATTGGGTTGGGCTTTCTGTTGAGATCGTGTACATAGAAAATCTGTTCATCTCACACTGGTTACTTTGATTGGGCTTCAGTCTTGATTGGGCTTCACTACATTAGTGAGATTTTTGCTGTAATTAGGACAAGAATCCAAGGAATTTTACAAAAGCTTTATATCTCAGAGGTTTTTTGTGAAGCAACCATGAAGCTTGAAGGGTAAAGGTGGAAGGTTTAAGGTTGATCAGGTTGAAGGTTGAAGGTTGAGGTTGATCAGGTTGAATGTTGAAGAGGTTGAATGTTAATCAGGTTGAAGGTTGAATGTTGAAGAGGTTGAAGGTTGAATGTTGACAAGGTTGAAGGTTTAATAACCAGCTAACCTGTAACCAGCTAACCTGTAACCTGTAACCTTCAACCTGATAACCTGATAACCTGATAACCTTCAACCTGATAACCTTCAACCAGATAACCTTCAACCTGATAACCTTCAACCAGATAACCTTCAACCTGATAACCTTCAACCAGATAACCTTCAACCTGATAACCTTCAACCTGATAACCTTCAACCTGATAACCTGTTCCCTATTCCCTGTTCCCTATTCCCTTTGCTATATGACTTAGAATGTCTACCGTAGCTTGCCCAGTTTTTTGCCAACTAAATTCACTGGCTCTAGCAAGACCTGCCATACGAAGATGCGATCGCATTTGAGAATCGGTTGCTACTGCTGCCATAGCTGCTGTGATTTCCTCAGGGTTGTAAGGATTGATTAATATAGCGGCATCTCCAGCTACTTCCGGTAAGGAGGAGAGATTGGCTGTAATTACAGGAGTACCGCAAGCCATTGCCTCTAATACAGGGATACCGAAGCCTTCCCAAAGACTGGGGAATACAAATGCGATCGCATTTCTAATCATGGTCGGTAACTGGTGCTGAGGAACATATCCCAGGAATTTGACCTGACTGGATATATCCAGTTGTTCCGCTTGGGCTTCCAGCAATGGTGTGTAGCGTTTATCCGTTGCGCCAGCAATCCAGAGTTGGTAGTCGTGGCAATTGGCTAGACCAGCGAAAGCCTCAATCAGCCGATGGAGGTTTTTGTGGGGGTCTGGGCGTCCGATGTAGAGAAAATAGGGACAATTTTCCCGGTTTTCCCGATCTTTTTCACCATCTACTGTATCCACATAATTAGGACTTACGAAATTTAGTTGGTTTTGCCCCCCTGCCCCCCAATTCTGGGGGGTAATGATGTCAAAGTCCCCCAGAATTGGGGGATTTAGGGGGCACTTGCGTAAGTCCTGATAATAATAGTGATTGGCATCGTAAGCCAGTAAGATCGGGGTGATTTTTGCGGCTGGAATCTCGAAGAAGTCAGTAAGGTCTCTAGCAGTAGCCCTAGAGTTACAGATGATGTGTTCTGCTTGACCAAGAACTTGGGGGATATAGTAGCGTTGGTAGGTAGTTAAGGGTGAGAAACCCTGGGGAAACCGTAACCCAATCAAATCATGAACCATTACCACATAGCGGCAATTGGTAAAGAGGGGAGCTTCTGGAACTGGAGAAAACAAAAGATGCGTTCGCAATTTTTTATAAATTCGCGGCAGTTGAAACTGAGTCCACAACAGACGGCGAAAATGTCCTTTCGTGCCTTGTTCAGGGCTTAAATTCCCTGGAATTGGGTAGCAAGTGTAGGTAGTAGCACTACAGAAACGGCTAGACGCAGTGGGAGAAATCAGTAGAGTAGGGTCGAGAGGTTTTAAATAAGGAAAAAGATTAGCGGCATAGTTAGCAATACCCGTGGGTTGGGAAAATAGAATCGAGAGATTAACCAACAACTGGCTCATAAGGAAAGAATTAAGAATTAAGAATTAAGAATTAAGAATTAAGAATTAAGAATTAAGTATGAGCTATTTGTAAATGCTATATAAGGCAATAGTAATTATAATTTTAAGGGAATCATCCTCAAAACAAATACTTTACATCATAAGTGCGATCAACGCTATAATTTTTGTTGACTTTTTTTAAAAAATTAACGTTACTTAACCCCTTTCTGTTCCCTACTCTCTACTCCCTACTCCCTATTCCCCTTACAACCAATTACCCACCAGAATAAAAGGTGCCCAAAACAGAGGTTCGTTAAACTTGGTATCCCCAATCAAATCTAGTTGGGCTTTCCTGACCGCTTCTGCTTTCGTAATTTCTGGCTGTTTTAGGTATTAGTAAAACTTGTTGATGAACATAGCAGTGGAGTCATCACGCACTTTCCACAATGTCCCTAAGGTAGAACGCGCTCCCGATTTAATCGCAAAACCCGCTAACCCTAACATAGCTTGATCGTCCCCTTTAGCAGTTTGACAAGCACTCAGAACGAGTAAATCAATTTGGTCTTCTCCCAACAATTCTTGACTACGCAGCAGTTGCTCTAATTCTTTGACATTAATTTTATTTTCCCAGGTTAGTATAAAGGTCTCCTCAGCTTTGGAGCTAAACTGACCATGAGTTGCTAAGTGTATCACATTGGAGGTTTTAGTAGTTATTTCCTTAGAGGTTGTCTGAGAAGTCTCATTTGCTACATCCAAGCCCCCGTTGGTCCCCCTCTGGGGGACTTTTAGAAGCAAATTGACTCTTGTTCCCCCCAAAGTTGGGGGGTCAGGGGGGCAAAATTCAGTATCAAAAAACTTTTCAGATATCCTCTTAGACACTCTCTCGCTAGTGAATTCTTGATTGAGCATGACTGAGTCTGGGTTCAAGCTTTTAGCAATTTGCTCAATTTTCTGCTTCACCCCTGGTAAAGCTTTAAAGCCTTGACGAGCTTCACTCAATCCCCCAGCAATTATACTAAATTTCTCTTTTCTTGACACTCCCCGCCCGCTTATGAGCGGGGATTCTTGGCTCTATGACTCGTCGTGGCTCTTTCAAACCGGAGTCAGAAAAAGTAGAGGACAAATCTCCCCAAGCGTTTAGATCATAGATAATGGTTTCGGTGTGCCCCACCGTACCTTTTTTAGATGAATAGACAGATACTTTTTTATCTAAGTTTTTCATAGACGTTGTAGTCGTTAGACCAAATTACGCAATACGTATCTCATACATATTTTTTACGTTATCTACTTATTTTTAGATAGTATTTATCTAGCTTTTTAGTTTATTGTAAGGGTTTTTATTATAACACGCTCTGTGAAAACTGTCAAGTTTTAGCTGAAAAAGAAAGCCGTCTCTAGAAGTTACCGTAAGAGTTAAGAAGCCTTAATTAATAAGTTTTAACCCTTTTGCTCATAGCCTGCTCCCAATAAATGCTTCTTAACTCTGAGGCGCGCGTCTCCTATAAGGACGGGGCTTTAAACCCAATTTTTTCGGTAACGGTTGTGGATCTAGCAGTTGCAACCCTAGAGACACGGAAATATTGTATTTTTACACTAGATACTGCTCTCCATCGTGTAGGGTGCATCTCAGTTTTGCAATTAGGCAAAACTGAGATGCACCCTCGCACCGCAAGTGAGAGACAGAGCTATAGCAGAAGTCAGAAGTCAGAAGTCAGAAGTTAAACTCAAGCCAAACTGTAGTTTGAGACTTTTGTCATGTCCTAACTGCTCTGGCGACTGCTATAAATGTATATTGTTGAGTTATCAAAAGTTTTATATCAATGAATTAACGTCACTATTTGGAGTCAATCGAAAAACTATATATAACTGGTTAAATAGATGGGAATATCAAAAAATAAGAGGAATATATAATCAAAAAGGTAGGGGCAGAAAACCTAAGTTGAATCAGGAGCAAAAGACATTTCCATAATACTATAGTAAACTTTTGCCTCTTGCCTCTTGCCTCTTGCCTCTTGCCTCTTGCCTTGTCCGTAGCGCTATATTAGATTACTTCGTACCATACAAGCGATCGCCTGCATCCCCAAGTCCTGGAATAATATAGCCATGGTGATCTAATTCTTGATCAATAGCCGCCGTGTAAATCACTACATCTGGATGCTGCTGTTGGAAATAGTCAAGCCCTTGCTGTGCTGCTAATAAGCACAGAAACTTAATTGACTTCGGGCTAACTTCCTTGAGTCGGTCAACAGCAGCAACGGCAGTATTACCTGTAGCTAACATCGGATCAACCACCAACACATCTCGCTGACTCATATCATCGGGGAGTTTGAAATAATATTCGATGGGTACAAAGGTATGGGGGTCACGGTACAAACCGATATGACCGACACGAGACGATGGGATGAGTTCTAGAATGCCATCTAACAGACCCTGTCCGGCTCGCATAATCGAGACAATCACCATCTTCTTTTCTGAAGCCAGCATCGGAGCTAGCATCGGCGCGATTGGTGTATTGATTGGTTCATACTTTAGGGGCAAGTCCCTTGTTACCTCGTATGCCAACAATAACCCAACTTCTTTAAGGAGTTTACGAAATTTGGCTGTACTCGTTCCAGCCTGACGCATCAGGCTTAACTTATGCTGCACAAGGGGATGGTGAATTACTTTGACATTATTGATCATCAGTGATTGATCATCAGTGATTGGTGGCGACCTATTTGACTTTAACAGAATGTGAGACTATTTCAAAAATAAACGGTTGCGTGGATAATTTGTATATGGCTAATTTTTAGATAAAGTGTGATTAGCGCATTAATTATTGCCACATAAATAATGATATAGCATTTCCGGCTGATTTATCATAACACCAAAAAATATTCCTATTTCCTGCTGTTCCCTATTCCCTGTTCCCTATTCCCTTTTTATATCAATCCTATGTTTACATCTCAACTAAAAATTCTATATTATGAATACTAAATTATTGAGTTATCAGCGCCTAACTCACCTGAGCACCGCGTTGGGTATGCTTTTTCTAGGAGCTTGCATGGGAAAACCCAACCTTATAACCCAGCAAAGGTTTGAGGTCAAATTCTTAGTCGGTAGCGCTTTAGGGCAATTCTGCGAGCAAGCAGCGGAGCAATTTAACCAACAACAGCCGAAATTAGCCAATGGTAAGGGGTTCTCTCTCAGCTGCGACACTAAAAGTAGTAGCGATGTGGTAACTAGTCTGACATCCCTGGCGCAACAACTCAAATCCCGTAGCCTTAAGCGTAATGCGCCAGAATTTCCTAGCTTAGTTTCGGTGGATGGGGAAATCCATCATCGTCAGTTAATCGATCAGATCAATCAGATTTTCCCAGGGCGAGATTACATCGGAGAGATTACCGATGCACCATTGTTAGCCCAGAGCCCCATGGTATTTATGACATCGGCAGAATTAGCCGATGGATTACGCCAGCAACCGGATTTGTACAAAGCCTTGGTGAATACCAAAACCCACCAGGAACTTGATCCCAATAGCCCTCGATTGCCCATTCACCTTGTCCACACTGCTCCTACTGGCTCCAATTCTGGTTTACAAACCTTAGTGGCTCAATTTGCCAGTGTATCTGGTAAACCACCAGAACAATTGACAGTAGCAGATGTGCAGGGTTATCAGACACAGATCCAAGCCATACAAAGTAAAGTGATTCGCTATGGTGTCTCTACCAGTTCCTTGGCAAAGGACATGGTAAAGAATGGTTCCTTTTGGGCATCGATTGGTTCAGTGTACGAGTCCTCGGTGATTGCTGCAAATTCCGATCAGCAAGCTGGGCAAAGCCGCTATCAGGCCGTGTATCCTCAGGCAACCTTTACCTCCAATATGCGAGCAATTTTACCCAAAGCCCCTTGGGTGAGTAGGCAGGAAAAGGCTGCTGGGCAACAGGTGATTGATTATTTGCGATCGCCCCAAGTCCAAAAAATTGCCACAGAACTTGGTTTAAGGCCAGGTGTACCAGAAGTGCCATTAGGTGCCAAGTTTTCTGCTCAATTTGGTGTTGACTCCAAGGCCAGATACGATTCCCTGAGTTCCCCTCAACCAGAGGTAGTGGCAGCAATGGTCAAGTCCTGGCAGGAATTTGCCAAAAAACCCTCACAAGTGGTGGTGTTGGTAAACTCTTCCGGTTCTATGTCGGGGAATAAATTAGCAGCGGTTCAAAAGACTTTGCGCGCATACATCGAGAGTTTAGGACCAACAGAACAAATTGCCCTGATTGATTTTGATTCCGAGATTCGTCCACCAGTATTGGTAGATAGCACCCCTCAAAAACGCGATCGCGCTATGGCGTTTATTCTTAATCTCAACCCTGACGGGGGTAATCGGTTATATGATGCTGCCCTCGAAGCCCGTAACTGGTTACAAAAGAATTACCAAGAGCGTGCCATTAATGCTGTGGTGATTTTGACCGATGGCGACGATTCTGATTCTAAGCTTCGTCTTGAGCAACTATCTCAAGAACTGGAAAAAAGTGGCTTTTCCAGCGATAATCGAATTGCCTTTTTCACTATTGGTTACGGTAACGAAGGAGAGTTTAATCCTAAAGTACTAGAACAAATTGCTGAATTTAATTGGGGATACTACCGTCAAGGGGATCCATCAACTATTTTGAACTTAATGGCAGATTTAAAACTGGAGTTTTAAAAATTATGAATTATGACAGATTAATTGATAATGAGTCGCTCTAAATTATAGAGCTATCGTTGATCAGCCAATGATTAAACTTAGCTTACCCTGTTTTATCCCATGTCTTTGCTAGTCGGTGGGTAAGCATATGCGCTACAGATGGTGCTACTTGAGGTGCGGTCAGCGGTCAGCGCTCAGTGGTCAGCGGTCAGCGCTCAGTGGTCAGCATTATTCCAATGCGTACCTGTTTTATTCAAAAGCACCTCAAGTAGCGCATTAGCTGAGAGCTCTCAGCTGAATGCTTACGTCGGTGGTGTACTACTCGTAGTTGCTTTCCGGTTTATACCGAGCTACTGTAGTATCCTGATTTAGGGTAAGTGTTGTGCTCAGTTTACCAGCCGCCTTATTCTACCGATATTATCCTCCAAGAATTTATTGCCCATGGTTCCAATCACCCAGATGTTGCCACCGTTTACCAAAGTATTGCTCTCCATCGGTAGCAATAAGCACCAGATAAATCAGGGTAAACCGGATCAACACTCAGCACTCAGCACTCAGCACTCAGCACTCAGCACTCAGGGCACCTGAGATAATTCAAATCCATAAGACCACCAAATTGTACAGCAATAGCAGATAATTGATTCTTGACGACCAATAAATAATTAATAAATGATAAAGACTGCATGGGTGTTTCCCGGACAAGGTTCTCAGGTACCAGGTATGGGAGTAGACTTATTAGACCTGCCCTCTGCAAAGGTTAAGTTTAAGCAAGCTGAGGAAATTTTAGGCTGGTCTGTCCTAGATATTTGTCAAGGGGAGTCCGATCAGTTATCTCAAACCCTCTACACTCAACCTGCCTTATACGTAGTTGAGAGTATCCTGGCTGATCTGCTCATGGAACAAGGGGAACGACCCCATCTACTAGCGGGTCACAGCTTGGGAGAATATGTTGCCCTCTACACTGCCAGGGTATTTAACTTTGAGGCAGGGCTACGCCTAGTCCAACATCGGGCTAAATTGATGGATAGTGCAACTGAAGGCATGATGGTTGCTCTGATTGGCTTCAAACGCCCAGAACTTGAAGAAAAAATCGAGCAGATACAGGATGTTGTTATTGCTAATGATAACAGTCCTGCTCAAGTGGTAATTTCAGGTAAACCAACAGCAGTTCAGGATTTGCTGAGTCAGATTAAAGTCAAACGGGCTGTTCCTCTAAAAGTGTCCGGTGCCTTTCATTCTCCCTTAATGGCTGAAGCAGCGGCTCAGTTCCAGGAACTCTTGCTGTCTGTCCCCTTTACTGACGCCCAGGTACCAGTATTATCGAATGTGGACCCTGTACCCACGGTCGAGGCAGCTACCTTAAAACATCAACTCCAGTCTCAAATTACTGGTTCAGTACGATGGCGAGAAATTTCTCTGAGGCTACCAGTGGAAGGAATTGAGAAAGTAGTGGAAGTCGGACCAGGTAAGGTGCTGACTGGCTTAATTAAACGGATGTGTCCGGAGTTAAGTTTAGAAAACGTTAATAGCATTGCTGATCTGCAGCAATGCTTAGCAGTAGGCTAACTCGAAGCCCTAACCTCGATCTGATTCATGTCTTGGATGGCGGCGCAATCCTATTTGACGCGCCGCTTTGGTGGAATTCGGCCAATAATTACCAAGGTGTAGGGATGGCAAGTGTGGCAAGTGTGGGGCGTGTGGCAAGTGTGGGGCGTGTGGCAAGTGTGGGGCGTGTGGCGAGATTTTTATTAAGGGTAATTATCCGGACATGATGTCAGGAGCGCGATGAAGCGTTCGCGTAGCGTGGCCTACGGCCTCAGCTTCCGCGCTTATGCGATCGCATATCGATCAAATCCAGAACCATTAGGTTTTTTTGAGTTTTTCAAACTTACCTAACATTCTTGATGCAGTCGCTTTTGAAATCATAAAAATATGAGAAAATGCAAAATCACAGAGTAAATAAGTAAGTCAGTTGACCTTCGATGGCTCGAAAAGGTCTCTGGATTGGTGGTCTCTAGACAAAAGATCAACCACTGTTTCCTTATGGCCACTAAACTGACTTGTGCTGAGTTACCCCTGACCAGTCTAACACCTTGACCCAAGGGGTTTCGGTTAGGGGAAATGTCAGCATTCAGCTTTCAGCATTCAGCTTTCAGCATTCAGCATTCAGCATTCAGCTTTCAGCATTCAGCTTTCAGCGACCACTGACCACTGACTACTGAAGGCTGTTCGCGCAGCGTGCGCGTAGCGCATATGCTTACTCAAACACTTGTACCTTACTAGCTTAAAAACCGCTATATTTTCTTAACCATATTCCTAAAACAAATCACTTTTATTACCAAAGGAGTTGCCGATGCTTGAAATAATGAGTATTCACAAAGCGGATGAAATCAGTCAAATAAAAAAACCAAAAAATGGAATAGTTTCTGGCAAAATGGAAATCACTATCAAAATTAACGAGTTACCGACAGCAAAAACGGTTAAAAACGGCTGGCAGGAATTTAGTGTTGATTGTGATGGCACGATTTTTACGATTAAGGTCAAACCTAAAGTTTGGAAAAAAATCACCACTGCTAATCAGATGTATTCCATGTGGGTGGCTGTTATTACTGGCAAACTGGGAGCCAAAATTAACAAAGGGTTTCGGGTAGAGCAACCAGGCATTCAAGTATTTGAGAAAAAACCCAAGGCACCGAAACCAGATAAAGCACAACTACAAGTACAAGCACAGGAACAACTACAAGTACAAGCACAGGAACAGCGACAGGAACAAGTACAAGCCCAATCACAGGAACAACTACAGGAGCAGCTAGCTCAATCACACGAACAGCTAGAAGCCCAATCACAGGAACAACTACAGGAGCAGCTACAGCAACAGCTAGCCCAATCACAGGAACAGCTACAGCAACAGCTAGCTCAATCACACGAACAGCTACAACCACAAGCCTAAGCAAAGACCAAGAATTGGGCGGTGAACTGATTTAATCTGAACAGTTATTATCAAATTTCGTTAATCGTTAATTGAGAATTAATAATTTTAAATTAACGATTAACAATTAACAATTAACAATTAACAATTAACAATTAACCTGGATTCCTGCTCCGGCGGGTCGGTTCGTCAGCCACCAAGCCAGAAAAGGTAATGTTATGCTAGCGTAAATGGCTAATTGTTCATAGAGTTCATTGGTTTACAGGCTTTAGCCATGAGCGATTTCCTATAGGCTATCTCCATATGAGCGATCGCATAACTCATATCCTTCTGATTGATGATGACCCAGTATTCCGATTGGGTCTCACGACTGCCTTGCAAGCCTTCGAGGAGCTGCTAGTTGTAGCTGAGGCTGATACTGGCACAGAAGCCCTATCAAGATTAGCGGCACTAGAGGCGACCAACTCCGTGGATGTGGCAATTTTGGAACTAGCTTTGGGTCCCCCTAATTCAAGTGAAGGGATAGCCTTATCAGGATTGCCACTGTGTCAGCGATTACAGCAGGAGTACCCTAACTTGCCAATCTTACTACTGACCAGGGAATCTAAACCCACCGTGCTAGCAGCAGCTCAAGCATTGGGTGTAAATGGGTACTGCCCCAAAGGAGTAGCGATCGCTACCATTCTTGAAGCCATTGGTCAAATTATTGAGGGTCAATCCTATTGGCAGACACTGTCTAACTTACCTACTATATCCTATAAAGGTGCAGGTTTTGCTCCCTGGTATCAACAGTGGCGTAACTCAGGATTCCAACAATTTGAAGCAGCTTTAGCCCAGGTCAATAGTCAGCTGCAAAATCCTCGTCTTTCCAATTGGGATTGGCTGTTTTGGACTGGACGCCGTCGAGAACTATTGGTAGCCCGTTGGCTGGCGGATCAGCTATTACCTGCTAGCATCATTCTGGTGGAACCGTCACGGGAGAGTTCCTTAGTTCCAATGCCTAAACCGGAAAGCTCACTGACTGTTGCGCCAAGGGCTCAATCCCAGCTTAGCCCTAAGGCACCACTAGTTGAGCGAACATTTGAGCGAACATTTGAGCGGACAATGGTAAAACTTCAATCCGGTTTATCCAACCTCTCTGGTGTTCCCCTAGAAATTGACATTCTCCAAGTAGAGAAAAGAGCAGAGTTACTTGGTTTAGTCTTCCAAACCTTTGAAGCACTTGTTGAAGATTTGCGCTTGTCTGAAGTAAAACTGGAACATTTACCTCAGAAGCAACAGCTGATTCTGAAAGATCTGTGGGAAGCATCAATCACAGATTTCTTCGGCAAGTATTATACCTTGTACACGGACAATACACAACTAGAAGTTGTCACTATTTTGCTGGGTAACTATCCCATCGTAAAAAAGGAAATTATTGATAAAATTCCTCTAGTTATTGACTTATTAGCTCATCGGCTATTTGAGAAATCATTAGTAATTGATAATGTCTCCTATCCTGCCCAGACCCCCGAAGCAATTCAACGGTCAGAATTTCTCCTGGACAATTTAATTATCCAAATTGCTAATGGGGTGATTCAACCGTTATTAAATCAATTGGCAGATGTAGAAGTTATTAAGGTAAATTTTTATCATAAAAATCTAATGTCATCCCGGGAAATAGCCCGATTTCGCAATAATCTATCCTGGCGATATCGCCAAGATAAACTATTTGGTGAGCCACAAGCAATTTTCGAGAGTCGATATGATTTATTTATCCTAACTGACACTGGCATTAAACAAACTAGTATCTATGCTCCCCGACGTCGAGAATTAGAAAAGTTGCGAGGTTTTCAGCTAGCTGTGACTTTAGCCTATGAGCTACGGGATGCTCTTTCTCCCCGTCTGCAAGCGGCTGTTACTTGGATTGGTAATGGCGTGGTGTATCTGTTGACCCAAGTCTTTGGTAGAAGTATTGGTCTAGTAGTTCGTGGTGTAATTCAGGGAATTGGTAGTAGCGTCCAAGAGGCCAGGTTTGGGAAAAATCCTGGACGTGGAAAATAGGGGAAGACAGGGAAGAGGGGAAAGTAAAAAAATACCATGACATCCGGCATTGGGACTGATTCAACCCTCCCCACCTAAACAATTTTAGAAAACAATTTTAGAAGCCCCTGCCTTTAGGCATAGGTTTCATGACTCATTCACAGCCACACCATTTTTGCCATTACTCTGAGTATGCTCTACTACCTCCGAGCCTAGAGGATTAGCTTTATGCTGAGATGGTGGCAAAGCGGGAGCTAATATTTCCCAAGCCTCTTTGGCAATGGGCAAATACTGATCGTGAGCTGCTTTGGCTTCAGCAAATTTTGTTAAGGTTTTGGCAAAATTTCTATCCGTTGCCAGTTTCATATGTTCCGGTGTCAGGGGGTCTGGGGAAAATAAGGCTTCGATCACTGGCCGTAATTCCACCGCTTGTTGGTAAGCTTGTTCCAAGTTGACCCTTAAACTTGCTAAAGATGCGATCGCTTTTACTGACTGAATAATCTCTGCTTCCTCACCCTCTGTACTACCGGTAGCTAGTGGCTCAACTAAAATCAAATCTTCCGCACTCAAGCCATCGGCAAAGCTATCCTCATTGACCGTAGTGTCTTCTGAGTCTTCCATGCGCCGTTGAATCTCTTCTAGGGCTTTGGCTCTGTTTTTGGCATTGTCGGTTCTGCCGGGGACTTCAACGATGAAGCCGAGTTCCTTTAAATCCTTAGTTGTATATTGCACCGTAGCTTTTGACATAATGTTTACCCTAGTTTCGGTATCCGATTAAATTCATCCTACTTAGATTAATAGTACGCCTGATCGAGTTCCCCATGGAACATGGTTACCTCCAAATCAGCTCTCAGCTCTCAGCTCTCAGCTCTGAGCTCTGAGCTCTGAGCTCTCAGCTCTCAGCTCTCAGCCATTGGCCAACGGCTGACGGCTGACGGCTGACGGCTGACGGCTGACGGCTGACGGCTTACCACTGACCACTGACCACTGACCACTGACCACTGACCACTGACCACTGACTGCTGATAGCTGACCGCTGACAACTGACGGTCTAGCTAATAATTTTTGCTTACTGAGTATTTATTAACTTTTGTAAAAATGAGTGTTCAAGACCTAGAAAACTGATATATACGTCGTTAAACTATGCAAAGTGTGTGTTTATACTGATGCGTGAAAGTATTAACGGTGTGAGGCTTGTGGAACCTAGATGATTCCGATCCAACTAACTCTAAAAAACTTCCTCAGCTACCGCGACGCCACTCTAGACTTTCGGGGTCTTCACACTGCCTGTATTTGTGGTCAGAATGGAGCCGGGAAATCGTCCCTGCTAGAAGCCATTACCTGGGCGATTTGGGGACAAAGCCGTGTTGCTTCGGAAAACGATATCATCCATACTGGGGCGAAGGAAGTCCGAGTTGACTTTATTTTTCAAAATAATCAACAAACCCATCGAATTATTCGGACTCGCCACCGAAAACAGGGGAGTTCCCTAGAGTTTCAAGTGGAAACACCAAATGGTTTTAAGTCTTTAACCCAGAAAGGAGTACGAGCAACTCAATTATTAATAATAGCGAATCTGAAGCTAGATTACGATACCTTTATCAACTCCTCTTACCTGCGTCAAGGTCGAGCTGATGAGTTTATGGTCAGGCGTCCCAGTGAACGGAAACAAATTCTGGCAGATTTGCTCAAACTAGACCAATACGAAAAATTGGCAGACCAGGCCAAGGATTTGTCAAAGCAGTTGAAAGGTCAAGTAGAACAGCTAGAGCAAAGTTTGCAGGGTATTAAGGAACAACTGGGAGAACGGGATGCGATCGCACAGGAAACAGCTACCCTGGAAACTGCCTTACACCAGCTGCAACAAGACCAAGACCAAGACGCCCAACAACTCAAAAAACTACAAGCGATCGGACATCAGCGGAATAGCTGGGAACAACAGCTGAACTTTGTTAGGACACAATATCTCAATCTCACTCAAGATTGCGATCGCATACAACAAGACATTGCTACTGCTGTTGCTCAACAACAACAACTTTCTGAACTACTCTCTCAAGACCAACAAATTACTGCTGGTTATGCCGAATACCTCCAGCTACAAGAACTTGAAGAAAGTCTTGCCGCCAAATTACAGACTTATCAGAAAGCGCAACAGCAACGACAACAACTCCAACAGCAGCTCGATCAACAAATTAATCAACTTAATCTGCAAATCCGTGATATCCAAGCTCAACTAGAAGCCTTGGGTACTCAAGAGCAAGAGATTCAAGATACCCTCTCCCGTTCAGGGCAAGTGGCTACAGCCCTCGCACAACTTAAGCAAGTTCGTGAACGGCTCAAGCAGCTAGATAATTTACAACTAGAAGTCTCTCCCTTGTTGCAACGTCGTGGGTCTATCCAAAGCGAACTTGACCGGGTTCAAGCCAGACTCAGTGCCAAATTAGAAGAACTGGTTTCTTCTGAAAAACAGTTATCCCAGCAAGTAGCAACAACACCTCAGCTGAGACAGGCCGCACTGCAGTTAGAGGCTGAACTTGGGGAATTAGAGAAAAAGCGGGTCTACCTGTCTCGGTTACAGGACAAAGGACTAGAACGTCGAGGCTTTCGAGAACGCCTCCACGAAAACCAACGTCGCTATGAAAAATTACTGGGGGAACTGACCCAAAAAATCCAATTGCTGCAAGTTCAGAACGCGGTTTGTCCCTTATGCGAGCAGCCTCTAGATGCAGCCCATTCTGACCGGGTGATTCAGAAAACTACTGCTGAGCACAAGGATGTTCAAGATCAATTCTGGGTAGTACGAGAGCAGCTAACAGTTTGTGAACGAGAACTTCAGGTGTTGCGCCATGAATACTCCCAAATTTCCAAACAACTCTCTCCTTATGAAGAGTTGCTAGAACAACGGGGACAACTAGCAGCACAACTAGAAGCCACTGACGAAGTTTACGACCGACTCTATGAAGTATCAGAGGAAAAGAAAGAACTGCAACAATCCCTTAGTATTCCTGGTTATGGGGTAGAATTACACGAAGAACTCAGGCAACTCGACCTCCGAATCCAACAGCTCAACTACGATGAACAAACCCATGCTCTAGCACGGGGGGAAGTAGACCGCTGGCGCTGGGCTGAAATCCACTCGGCTAAGCTAGAAGAAGCAAGGCGGCGTCAGAAAAAAATTGATGCCCAGAAACCACAGCTGCTTCGAAAGCTGGATACTCTTCAAGCCTCAGTGCATCAGTTACAAACCAATTCCCCGTTGAAGCAGCAATTGGATCAGCTGGATCGATACATAGCTGAGATTGGCTATAACTTGGATGCTCATAATCAGGTTAGAGCCTCGTTGCGTCAAGCCCAATCTTGGCAACTGCCTTATCAGGAATTACAAACTGCCCAAGAGCAACAGCCCCAAGTCGGTCAACGCTTGGCAAGCCTAACTCAAACCCTCCAGAGCAGACGCTCTAATCTCAAGGAGGTTAATACACAAATTGAGGACATTGTCAAGCAAATGGAACAAAGTCCTGATGTCACTAGAGACCTCCAAGCTTTAGAACAGGGGATGAAGCAGCGCCGACAGCAAATGGATAAACAACTATCCCAGCAGGGGCGTCTCCAACAACGGTTGCAGCAACTGGAATCCCTGCAAAGTCAGTATCAACAGCAACTCGAAAAGCTCCAACAACTCCAGCGGCAATATCGGGTGTATCAGGAATTAGCGATCGCATTTGGCAAAAATGGCATCCAGGCTCTAATGATAGAGAATATTTTGCCTCAACTAGAAGCCCAAAGCAATCAAATTTTGGCTAGACTGACTGGGAATCAGTTACACATCCAAATTGTGACCCAAAAGGCCGGGAGTCGGTCTTCTAAGAAAAAAACTAAGCTGATTGATACCTTAGATATTTTAATTGCTGATGCCACTGGTACTCGACCTTATGAAACCTATTCCGGTGGTGAAGCATTTCGGATTAATTTTGCCATTCGTCTGGCATTAGCACAACTGTTGGCCCAACGCTCAGGAACATCGTTGCAAATGTTGATTGTGGATGAGGGGTTTGGCACCCAAGATGCCGAGGGGTGTGAGCGATTGATTGCAGCAATTAATGCGATCGCATCCGATTTTGCTTGTATTCTAACCGTGACTCATATGCCTCAGTTTAAAGAAGCCTTTCAGACCAGGATTGAAGTATCTAAGACATCCCTTGGCTCTCAGTTAAGTTTGACCATGTGATCAATGCTAATATTTGTAGCAAAGGGAGTCGGGAGTCGGGAGTCGGGAGTCGGGAGTCGGGAATAGGGAATAGGGAATAGGGCATCAATAATTATAACAATTCCTACATGGATTGCTAATAACTGATATAGCACTACGCATTAAAGTTAGGACATTGATACAAGTAGCAAAAGCTGTTCTAGTAAGCTATTGCCTATTGCCTATTGCCTCTTGCCTTCCCCTCCTGGGAGGGGTTAGGGGTGGGTTCCTCTTGCCTATTGCCTATTGCCTCTTGCCTAGCGCTATAGCTAATAACTGATTGCTGACGGCTGTTCGCGTAGCGTGCGCGTAGCGCTTAAGCTGATAGCCCTACAAAATCAAATCCATTGCTGTTTTTATAATTTCCTCGCGCTCCACCATTTTAGCAATTTCTTCAGCTTCATAAGTTCCTTGAAATGCTTCTAATGAGGCTCGATCTAGAGCGGATTCATAGGCATCTTCTAAAGTTTCTAATAATTCCTCTTCGGTTAGATAAGTTCCTTTAGCCTTGTGGCGCTTATTAGTCCGTTGAATTTGTTTAACCGCATTGCGGATTGATACTTCCCAAGATTTAGTCGTTCGTTTCTCAGCAGCTTTTTTAATTAGATGTAACAGCAGAATAATTCCGTAACTAAATAGTTTATTCAGTTTATCCGATTTGCTCATCTCCTCCAATTCTTCAATCAGTTCCAGGGCTTCAGGGATTTTGCCTTCGTAGAGCAATTCCTTTAGAGTCATTAATTCTTCCATTGGCTATTATTCCTCCGCTTTTAAATTGACCCGTCGCGACTAATACTGGAATAACCAAAGATAGTTTGTAAGCATTCAGCTAATGCGCTACGCGCACGCTACGCGAACAGCCGTCAGCCGTCAGCTCATCAACGGGAGGTAGTAAACAAGCTGGGGGGTGCTGGTACGGCTGCTTGAAAATCCCTGCTCGTTTTACTCAGCTGATAGCTGATAGCTGAGAGCGGAATACTTACTTATGAACTACATTCAATTCCCGACTCCCGACTCCCAACTCCCGATTTCCAACTCCCGATTCCCGACTCCCGATTCCCGACTCCCGATTCCCGATTCCCGATTCCCTACTCCCCTTAACCCATTACCCATTACCAAAATAACCGTAAAATTGCCCAATGTCTCCAATTAGGCTATTCAACTAATTCCGCAATTGTACGGTTATTTTAATCTTGAAATAGCTTCTACTATAGTAATATCTCAACCAAAATCCCGGCAGTATAGAGGCTGTTATAAACGAGCTAGTTTCGGGTCTTTTGTTGACTAACGTTAGAAAGACGGTAGGACGATAACTAGTCCAACGGGAATCAACTATCAGGGCATCTACACATAGGGTTGCAAAAAGGTTGTTGTAAACTAAGAAGCTGATTTAACTGTTGGCTGTAAACTGTTGACGACTTACTGACAACAGTTTACCACAGGCTAAGAGTACAAATGACGCTAATTGGATTATAGCACCTCTAATCAGGGTTGCATCTACTTTTTTTCTGGTTTATTATTACTTAGTTTAGAGTTTATTCCGGAGAACCTTTATAAATTCTTGCTTGCTGCTGAGGTGTTATCCATGCTCCTCTTGAAAACTGGGTTTGAGGGGGTAAAAACTGCTTTTGCAGTGGACTATATTCCAGAACCTCTCCCGTTTCTATCTTATAGACCCAGCCATGAAGCCGAATTTCCTCACTTCTGAGTCGAGATTGAATAACTGGGTAAGTACGTAAATTTTGTAGTTGGTTAAGGACGTTTTCCTCCACCGCCCCATTCAGGAGTTCATCACCTTCATAGTCTTGATAGTGTTCTTTGATAATCCGGCGAGTGGCTTCGGCATGCTTGAGCCATTGGTAAACGGCTGGCATGTCCTCTTCTAGCTTGTCGATTTTCAGTAAACCTTTCATCGCTCCACAGCGATAGTGACCGCATACGACAATTTCATTAATGCCTAAGGCATAAATAGCATACTCTACTGCTGCTGGTTCACCCCCATTACTTGCTCCATAAGGCGGTATGATATTCCCGGCATTGCGGATGATGAACATTTCACCAGGCTCAGTTTGAGTAATCAGACTCGGGTCAATGCGAGAATCTGAACAGGTGATGAATAGTACTCTGGGATGCTGCCCGTGAGACAGTAACTCAAATAGGTCTCGGTGGGTCTCGAAGTAATTGGTCTGGAATTGATGCAGACCTTGAATCAACTGCTTCATTTCAGGCTTACAGCTAGATGCTCTATAATTGGGATCTTCAATAATTTTATAGGCAATAGCGGTCTTAAATGACTTTTAGGTTTGTATTTCGGTAAGCATTCAGCATTCAGCATTCAGCATTCAGCATTCAGCATTCAGCATTCAGCTATCAGTTATCAGCTATCAGCTATCAGCTTATGCGCGTAGGGCATAGGCTTACCAGGTAAGTATTGGTTTAATCTCTGTTAGGTCTGCTGACCGCTGACCGCTGACCGCTGAATGCTGACCGCTGACCGCTGACCGCTGAATGCTGACCGCTGACCGCTGACCGCTGAATGCTGACCGCTGACCGCTGACCGCTGAATGCTGACCGCTGACCGCTGACCGCTGAATGCTGACCGCTGACCGCTGAATGCTCACGCCAGCATACTGATAGTATTGATTGAATTGCTACGGAGAGGGAGGGATTCGAACCCTCGTTAAAGTTGCCCCTAAACAGCATTTCCAGTGCTGCGCCTTCAACCACTCGGCCACCTCTCCAGGTAAAGTATTCAGTTAGAGCTTTGAATCTTTTTCAACTCATCGCCCGATTTCTGATTATACAGAAAATTATATAGGAAGTCAATGACTCAATCGTACACCATTCAGATTCATAATCGCCAAACTGGTGCTAAGCACAAGGTAAACGTGCCAACTGACCGCTATATCTTGCATTCCGCAGAAAACCAGGGTGTGGAGCTACCCTTTGCCTGCCGCAATGGAGCTTGTACCACTTGCGCAGTGCGAGTGTTGGCTGGAAAAGTCTACCAACCGGAAGCCATGGGACTATCTCCACAATTGCGGGAACAAGGCTATGCTCTATTGTGTGTGAGTTATCCCCGGTCAGACCTAGAGGTAGAGACTCAGGATGAAGATGAAGTGTATGAACTTCAGTTCGGTCGATATTTTGCTAAAGGTAAGGTTCGGTTTGGGCTGCCACTGGATGAGGATTAGGAAACTAGCCAAGCAGAGGTACAGTAGAGCGGGGAGCCTCCTTAGTTGCTTTCTGCTCTTGCTCGGGGGATGCCAATTGACAAATGTCCCCAACCAGATTGAAGCTCAAGTGCAAAAGGTGATCAGTGGACACACGGTGGATGTGTTGATCACCAATCAAGATCCACCATTAATGGCAAGAATCCGGATGATTGGTATTCAGGCACCAAGCTGGAAACAAAAGCCTTGGGGAGATCAGGCAAAAACCTGCTTAAAGAAGATCCTCAGTGAAACTAGTGATCAACAATCGGTTATTTTGGAGCTGGATGTCGAGGAAAAAGACCGCTATAGCCGCTGGTTAGCCTATGTATGGCTAGATGGTGTGTTGGTCAATGAGCAGTTGGTAGCTCAGGGCTGTGCCTTAGCTTCACCCCTAGTTCCTAATAACAAATATGATGATAAAATAGCCCATGCTCAAGAATATGCCAGAATTATGGGCTATGGGATTTGGAACCCAGATCAGCCTTTGCGCTTGACACCAGCAGAATTTCGCCGTCAAAATCCTTAGTGGTTATTAGTTATTAGTCATCAGCTATCAGCCATCAGTTATCAGCTATCAGCTATCAGCTATCAGCAATTAGCTATCAGCTATCAGTTATCAGCTATCAGTTATCAGCCTATGGGCTACTTGCAATCAGTACTTTTGAATAAAATAAGCTGACCGCTGACCGCTGACTGCTGATGGCCATGCTAGTTAAGGTACTTTTGAATAAAATAAGCTGACAGCTGACCGCTGACTGCTTACGGCTGATGGCCAAGCTAGTTGAGTTACTTTTGAATAAAATAAGCTGACAGCTGACCGCTGACTGCTTACGGCTGATGGCCAAGCTAGTTGAGTTACTTTTGAATAAAATAAGCTGAGCGCTGACCGCTGACTGCTGACTGCTTACCGAATTAATTCATAAACTACAGGTTATCTGCTCAATGACAGAACATACCTCCGAACAACTACAAACTTTCCTTGATATTGCCGCTAAAGCTGCCACTGCTGCTGGTGATGTTTTGAAAACTTACTGGGGCAATCTCAAAACTGTAGAAGAGAAAGGTCGTCCTGGAGATTTAGTCACTGCAGCTGATAAAGAAGCAGAAGCAGTAGTCTTAGATATACTCAAAAACGATGTGCCAGACCATTCGATTCTCGCAGAAGAATCCGGTCAACTGGGAGACAATGAAAGTAAATACCTATGGGCGATTGACCCCCTGGATGGTACTACTAATTATGCCCATCAATACCCCATTGCTGCTACCTCTGTGGGGTTGTTGATTGACGGCAAGCCTCAGGTGGGAGCAGTATATAATCCCTTTCGGGATGAGTTATTGTGCGCAGCTGTGGGCTTGGGCGCAACCTGCAATGGTCAACCAATCCAGGTTTCCCAAGTCTCTGAGCTGGGTAAGAGCTTGTTAGTGACTGGATTTGCCTATGACCGGCGGCAGACTTCTGATAATAACTATGCTGAGTTCTGTTACCTGACTCATCTGACTCAGGGAGTTCGCCGTAGTGGTTCTGCATCCATCGATTTGTGTGATGTTGCTACTGGACGATTAGATGGCTATTGGGAACGAGGGCTTTCTCCTTGGGATGTAGCTGCTGGTATCGTTATCCTAGAGGAAGCTGGTGGTAAAGTTACTGCTTATGATGGCAGTCCTATTGATATTAATTCTGGGCGGATTCTGGCAACTAATGCCAAGATTCACGACAGTCTCAGTGCTGCCTTGTTAGAGACACCACCTTTATCTTCTTGGAAATAAAATAGTAAGCATTAAGCTATCAGTTTTTAGCGATCAGCGATCAGCGATCAGTTTTTAGATATCAGTTTTTAGATATCAGTTTTTAGCTATCAGCTATCAGTTTTCAGCCATTCGCGTAGCGTGGCCAACGGCCAAGGCCAACGGCTGACGGCTGACGGCTGACGGCTGACCACTGACCGCTGACCGCTGACTAATTATTTATAATAATAGATGTAAACTCGATTAACTGGCGTCCATGAGTGACGCATTTTTTATAGCTAATATCTACAATGTCTACAATCTCTACAGAAAATGTTGCTCAATTTTTCCATGCTATTTCTCTACAAGAAGATTTAAAACAGCAGCTAATAGCTACTAGAAATCCAGAAGAGGTAGTTAAGGTAGCACAGGATTACGATTTTAAGTTTACCGTAGCTGACTGGCAACAGTTTATCCAGGGGCATCACTCTAGTCAGCCTACCAGTGATACTTTTAAAAATGAAATAATAGGATTAGATGTTACTGAAGAACAGTTAGATGCTTGGTGGAAATTTGCTTGGGAAACAGGAGATATCAATCTGATCGGGTGGGTTTATGATAAGAGAGATGCTATCACTTGGGTGCAATTGCTAGATGAGTTTAAAGTAATTAAAAAAGACGATTAATTGTCAGCTATCAGCGGTCAGCGGTCAGCGGTCAGCGGTCAGCGGTCAGCGGTCAGCCTTCAGCGGTCAGTGGTCAGTGGTCAGCGGTCAGTGGTCAGCGGTCAGGCTGAAAACTGATAGCTGATAGCTGATCGCTTAAGATTCAATCACTCCATTAATCAGTAACGCTGCTTTAGTTTTGTCTAAAATAACTTTTTCATAGGTTTTGATCGACTCGTTATGAATGGGTGTAGCCATGAACCTATATTGACTGGACGTTGTTAGTTCATCAATCTTCAGGTGAGTCGCCATCGGGTCTTCTATCTGATACTCTTTCTCGAAGTAAAGTAAGCTAATTGTGGTCAGGTGTATTCGATCAGCAATAGCAGCAGCAAGCAATCGATAAAAACGAGCTGCAAAACGGGGGTCTTTCTCTAGTTTATGGGTTAATTTAGCTCGATCAATTGACCACACAATGGAGTCTTCTAAAGCTTTAACTGTAGCGGAAGGGGGATGATCTTTCACAAAAGACATTTCTCCGACTACTTCACCGTTGGATAATCGAGCAATTTCCCGACTTTTCCAAGCTTCAACGGAAACGGTTAAGATGCCATCTAGGACAATGTAGAGTGCATTGATAGATTCTCCTTCATGAATCAAGACATGACCAGCTGGAATTTCTTTACTGCCTAACCATATACTGCTCAGGGTTCCAGTTAATAATGGCTCACCACTTTTGGCAGCAAAAACCCAGGCTGGACTGGTTTCTCCACCTTTGGATGTTATCTGGTAATCCATGATGGTGAATTCATCAGTTTTTTCGTGATTGATATTTTTCCTGAGATTTAATTCTGTGCCAAGGTTGAACTCAATTTGATGGGAAGTAGGGTCTAAACCCATGGACATCTTATTGTCATGGTGAATTTGACTACCTTGCTTTGACCTTCGCTTTTTCTCTATGGAAACTTTAAAATCATCATTGAAACCACGGTGATAATAGGGAAGTTTGCCATTGGTTAAGTTCAGCCTTAGCTCTCCACCGGTTAGCCCAAGTTTGATGCTACCACCCGGTAGTTCTAAAAATTGATCATGAAAGTTTATAGTTAAGAATAGGTCAATTTTATCTGGCTGAACGATAGTCCCCTCTAATTTCATTAACAGGCAATCTTCGTATTTATTCTCAATTTCAATAGTTTCTAGTTCTTTTGGCAAATCCTGCGTTATTACCATGCCAGTTGAAATTGGAATTATGAAGTTACTTTGATTAAAATCTAACATGATAATTTATATATTTTTAATCTATGTTGATCAGAAATTAAGATTTACAAAAGCTATAATAATCCTCGATTTATTCCGAGAAATTACTGAATTAGTAAGCGGTCAGCTGTCAGCGGTCAGTGGTCAGTGGTCAGCTTTCCGTAACTCAGATTAAACCAATGCTTACCTATTTTAGGCGTTGCTGAATAATAGAATGATTTTAAGAGTAGGTGCGCGCCTCCAAGGGCGCGAGGGATTGCTCGCGCCCTTGGGTCACACCTGTAGAATGGGCATCTTGGTGGAACGGGCATCTTGGTGGAACGGGCATCTTGGTGGAACGGGCATCTTGGTGGAACGGGCATCTTGGTGGAACGGGCATCTTGGTGGAACGGGCATCTTGGTGGAACGGGCATCTTGCCCGTTATCAATATCTGGTCGAGCGGGCAGGATGCCCACTCTACTGCTATTCATTACTTGACTGACGCAACGCCAAAAGCCAAGCTAGCTAGCCACAGTTAATCCTGGTGGGCAAGGTGATTGGTCAACCCAAGCGCTCCAACCAATTTATCTCCCCTTGCCCACCCTACAAAACTGGCTAATGCTAAAAATTAATTCTAAATTCTTCATTCTAAATTCTTCATTAGTCTATTGCCTTTTGACTTGTTCAGCGAAGCTTCCTAATTTCCTCTACAGGTATGCCAGTAGTTTGGCTAATCGTTTCATCATCCAAAAGAGGCAGAAGTTGGCGTGCAATTGTTTGGGCTTTTTCTTTCTCCCCTTCTTCTCTCCCTTGTTTCATTCCTTCTTCTATTCCTTGTTTCATTCCTTTTTCTCTCCCTTGTTTCTCAGCAAAAAGAATCAGCCCTTGTTGGTCATGAATAAACATTTCTCGTTTTCCTAGTTCGTCTAACTCCTTCCTGGTTAAATTCGCCTGAGACGCAATGCCAAATGCCTGTTGAAACTCTGGGAGTTGTGCCATTTTATCTGGGACTGTATCTAAAGAAGGGGCATTTTTTAAAAAATACATCCACAACTCATCCAAGTCTTCTAACTCCTCCAACTGTTTCTCAAATTTCGGTAACTCTACAAACAATAATTGTAAGTAATTTTCTACGTAGCTGATGTTGGTACTTTTTTCTCGGAACTCAAAATGATTAATTACCTGATTATTCTCAGGAAACATAATAAAATCGGTAATGGTCAGAGCAATCACTGGTTTGAGAGAACGGTAGCCTTCCCCTTGACCTAATTGTAGTGAGTAAGCTTTAGCTGCGTTATACAAAACTCGACGAGCAAAAGACTCTACCTGCAAAACCTGCATTTCAATAATCACTAGAGAACCATCCCTCAGTTTAGCTTTCACATCCAGGAAAGAGTCTTTGAGGATTGGCAGAGGAGAAGACTGATAAGGATCAATAATTTCCAAATCTTGGATGAGAGGTTGATTGTGATAGACAAGAGCATTGAGGAAGCTAATCAGAATCGGCTTACTTTCCTGGGAGGCAAAGATTTTTTTAAAGGCAAAGTCGGTTTTGGGGCTGATGAATTTCATGGCTGATATTGGGCTGAGGGTGCCTTTACTAAAACAAGTAGTAGACTACAACTATAGCAATTATAAGACTTGTGAGGTACAAATATCTAGGTTTTAGGGAGCAGGGAGCAGCGATGCAGCGCGGTCTTGGGGGTTTCCCCCATGAGCGACTGCATCAAGACGGGAGCAGGGAGCAGGGAGCAGGTAAGAGAGAAGAGGGAAGAGGGAAAAAAATCCTGTTGAGCTTACACTCCCCATCTCCCCACCCTTCCCACACTTACTTTCTTTTTGGCAACTATGATATCGACCCTACTCCTCCTCTTCTTCTTCCCTGAGCCAACGCCAAATCAACACGCAAAGATTCAACACTATGATTAGGTTTGCATCAAGGAATAAAGCTAGTAACTCCACAACGAACTCTATTAATAGCCAACGTTTTCGGTTGCGATTAGTCTTCTTGGTCATAGTCATTATTTTCAAGTGAAATGGTTAGTAAGCATTCAGCCGTCAGCCGTCAGCCTTGGCCAAACACGCTACGCGAATGGCTGATAGCTGATAGCTGATAGCTTAAAATGCTTCTGACCTCTAATCTATTGACTAAAAAAATCGGTGTATAGGAGTTTTATATAAAAAACTTTGATGGTATTTACTGGAAAATATACCTAAATAAAAATAGGGATTATAACTATAAAGTAATAAACTAAAATATCCTAAAATAAAAACAAATAAAAATTGCTGTTCACCTAACACAAATCGAAATCTACATGGCAGAATTTAGGTAAGCATTCAGCGGTCAGCCATCAGCTATCAGCTATCAGCTAATGCGCTATGCGCACGCTACGCGAACAGCTTATGGGAGTTAAGTATCACAGGCTGGAAGCCTGTTCTACCCTGTTCCCTGCTCCCTACTCCCTACTCCCTACTCCCTGCTGCCTGCTCCCTTTCTTATGAAAAATACCATGATCAACCAACAATCTCAACAACAACAGTTCCTTGAATACATCGCTGACCAGATTTTCTCTATAAATAGCTCTGAAACCCAAAAACTATGCTTTATACTGCGTTTTAGTCCTGAAAACCGACAAGAATGGAATGTGGAGATTGCTCGCCAAATGAAACAAAAACTGGGAGGGTTTAATGAACCGAGTATTAATACTACCATTAGCGAAGTACTGGAAAAGCTGAAAAAGCAGTTTGGGGAGGAAATGAATAAAAATGGGGTAAATTGGGATAATAAACGAGGAAGACCAGCGGATGACAAACAATCTCCTTGGCGAATTGCTTATGGCTGGTTATGGGATCAGAAATTTCCTTACTGGCAAATGGATGGGCTTTGCTGGGGGGGCGACATGAGAGCTAAAAAGTAGACTGTATAAGCTTCATAGCTCTCATACCTCGTAAATAATGATCGAGCTTATGACGACTTAAATGCATCAAATTTTCAACTAATCCCCAACATTTAT
>NZ_JAAHFZ010000002.1:268112-303505 GCF_010672795.1 Moorena sp. SIO1G6 | reverse complement strand
ATCAACGGTGTCGATCTTTCAAGCTCACCAAGAAATTATTTGAATTGTTTATTGAATATCGGTTATTTACTATGCCTAATTTAGGAAGTTATGAAGCTTTCTCCATTATCATTTAGGAGTAGTATAGAAAAGATCTTAGACATATTTAGTAAGAAAGTGCTCGAAAAAAGGAATCAACTAGAAATATTACCTGATATTTTTAGTAAAGGTCTTTATGACGAAACAGGCAAGAAAGTCGAAGAGTCTAAACAACCTACAGTATCATCATGGATTTCTAGTATCAAGAATCCGTTGCCAATGGATTTCATTCAACAGGAAATTGATGAGGGTAAGGATAAGGATAAACAGGGGAATGAATGGTTATCAGATGTTTTGTCACCCCCAGAAGGATACAGAACCAAAAGGGAGGGATTGGGAGCCTATGAATTAAATGAACAGGGAGTGCCATTTTTCGAGCTTAGGGATTTCATGAGTACCCGTAGCAATAAAAACATCCCATCAGCGCAGAAGATCGAAGACATCATGGCAAATGCCAAAAAACTATTCGAATTCGAAACAAAATTGTTGCAAGGTGAGTCGAAACCAGAGAAGAACGTCCTAAGTGCTGTAGATGATGGACAGGCGTCTACAGCAGCTGAATATAGTCCAAAAGCGAAAAGATTTAGATCAGCAGAACAAGATCAAGAATAGATAGTTGCAAAATATCACCAAATAATGGAGTAGTGCGAAGCTCTTGTAGGGTGGGCAAATGGACATGATTCCTAATTAAATTGCCAAACTCTCATCATTTGCCCACCCTAGTGCGATCGCTTTTGTAGGGTGGGCAAACGGACATGATTCCTAATTAAATTGCCAAACTCTCATCATTTGCCCACCCTACCCCTGCTCTGTTGTTGCTTGAGTTAACTAGGTGAGCTATGCCACGTTGGTAGGGATGTAGCGCGGTCTTGAGGTGAACCCCCTCAGTGCTATTCGGATATATCATGATGATGTGACCTTTGCCGACTATTTAAGATTGAGTCAAGCTCATGGGTAATCTACGACAAAGCCAAACCAAAAACACACAAGCTCGAGATCAGTCAATAGTATCAGGAAGTAGGAAGCCAACATACCACCCAATCGACGAACTGCAAGGGATAATCGGCAACCAGGCACTGGGTAATCTAATTAAATCCCAGCCAGACTTATCTCGACAAGTTCATCGTTCCCAAGATCCTCTGCTGAATAGTGTTTCCCCTGTTAGTGGGCAGCCAATCCAGCGAATGCCAATGTTTAGGGGACTTTCCCATGAGTTAAGGGGCAATTGGCAGCAGGGCAATCCAGTACAGGCGAAGCTAACTATTGGTGAAGCTGGGGATAAGTATGAGCTTGAAGCTGACCGAGTAGCATCGGAAGTAGTGGACCGGATTAACGCACCAGTTTCTAGTTTGTCAACTCAACCAGAGTCGATTCAAGCTCAAGGTCAGCAAGATGAACTGATGAGGAAGCCAAAGTTACAGCTTCAATCCAACGAAGGTGGGATGGCGGCTACCCCAGAGTTGGAAAGCTCAATCCAACAGGCAAGGGGGTCGGGGATGCCGATTGCTGAGAGTATCCGGAAACCAATGGAACAGTCGTTTGGGGCAGATTTTAGTGGGGTGAAGGTTCACAGTGATGCCCAATCTGACCAGTTGAATCAATCTATTCAAGCTCGTGCTTTTACCACAGGTAAAGATATCTTCTTTCGGCAGGGGGAATACAACCCTGGGAGTCGAGGAGGGCAGGAATTAATTGCCCATGAATTGACCCATGTGGTCCAGCAAACTGGGGGGCAAATCCAGTGTAAGTCTCCGAGTAATAGTGTGCCGACTTCTCCAACATTCCAGGTACACTTAGAGCAGAATAAAACTCTACAGCGGGCACCAAGCAAAAAAAAATATCCGAAAGAAGAACACCCGAAAAAATGGACGGATTCTCCAAATTGGCTTTCAATACATGACATACCGTTGGAGGAAGCAACGCCGAGAATTAAACCGGAAGTTTTAAAGCAACTTGGTTTCGGCAATAAAGATGTTCAGAAGCAGTTCCAAAAATACTTTCAAGATATATACCTCAAAAAAAGAGGTGTCAATAAGCTCCTAAGTATTAATGAGTTAAATGTGATTCAAAATATGGCTAACGATGAAGATGGTAAGCGATATCTAGAAAGCTTACAAATGTTTTCTTTGGAAGAAGCTAAAGAATACTTAAGAAAAAAAAGTGAGAATGACTGGCTCAAACTACATCCCAATCAAAGACTAATTGTGGCTAGCGTAGCTTGGCTATGCCGCTCAAACACTCAACTATTACAAGAACTTAGTCTCAGCAAAGAGTACTTATTTAAAACTCGTCCTTATCAAATGGCTTTACATTTCAAAGCTAATCAGCCAGGAGGTAATGAGTATCTGGATGAAATTCGGAGTAACACTGCTGAAGTTTGGCAAAATACCCTTGATTCAGGGGAAAAAGGGAGTGAGAGAAAAGCCATAATTATTGAAGAAGCCAAGAAGCGTCAGCAAGAAATACATCAATACGGTAAGGCGAAAGGTAAGAAAGTTGATATAGGTGAGGCGATTGAAAAACATACAAAAGCCATAGGGGTGCTTAAAAAAGTATTTTTACTCATGCAAGCTGGATTAAAAGAATGTACTGATATTGGAACCGAGGGTAACTTGCCCAGATATGAGAACTGGTCGGAAAATGTTGCTACCGCCCTATCTCATGGTGGCAGAGTCAATATTGTAATTCCTAAGCTAGCGAAAAAAAGTGAAGCAGGCGTAAGAGACCCCTATGCCTTACTGAATTGGCTTGGTGTAACTCAAGCAGGAAAAATAGACGAAAGTATCGGAGCGTTTAAACGTTCTTTCGGTACACACTTCATGAAAAGGTCGAGGGACGAAGAAAAAGTTCGAGAGCAGGGAGGAAAGCTAGCAGCAATTAAAAATAAAATTTATGGAACAGAACTTTATGGCATAAATTTAGCTGTTGGTGGTATTGGTGAGACAGATTTCAACAGTGATATAATTTTGCCAGATGGAGCCCACGGACATTTGCTGATTGTTTTTCGACCTCCAACTACAGAAAAATTCGGAGCCCTAGAGGTTGGAGTAGAAACAACTGCTCCAGGTGGTGCGAGTAACGAGGGATACGTTCATAACTGGAAGTCAACAGAAGCCACCGCAAACCCTCTATCTAGTGCGGGAGGTGCTAAAGCAGAAAAACACGGAAAAGGAAAGCTCGATTGGAATCGCCTCAGTATAGTTTCTCTCGACGATATAGATCAAACTACAGTAGTAGCAAAGGAAATGGAAAATTGGCTTGAAAAATTGGAAAGACTAAAGGCTTTCTATGATTTTTTGGAAAAAACTAGGAGAATAAGTACTCAAGACTTAGTTGGTAAACGAGACAATTTTAGGGGTAAAATCACCTCATATACAAACTATTAAATATTTCGTGAAACTCATGGGTAATCTACGACAAAGCCAAACCACAAAAACACTAACTTCTCAACAGCAACAACCATCACCTAGTACCAAACCAGAGCTCGACCCCATAGAAGAATTGCAAGGGATAATCGGTAACCGAGCACTAGGTAATTTAATTAAGTCCCAGCGCCCAAACTCTGAATCAGAAGCTGGTTACCAACACAAAGTTGCTCGAACTATTGACCCTCTGCTGAGTAGTGTTTCCCCTGTTAGTGGGCAACCAATTCAGCGAATGCCAATGTTTAGGGGACTTTCCCATGAATTAATGGGCAATTGGCAGCAGGGCAATCCAGTGCAGGCGAAGCTGACTATTGGTCAAGCTGGGGATAAGTATGAACAAGAAGCCGACCGAGTAGCATCTGAAGTAGTAAGGCAGATTAACGCACCAGTTTCTAGTTTGTCAACTCAACATGAGTCGATTCAACGTCAAGACGAAGAAAGCACTAGCGATAGTAGCACGATTCGAGCGCTAGCCCAGGGCAAGGTAATTTTCGCGGGTTGGTACAATGGTTGTGGCAATACAGTTAAGATTGATCACGGCAATGGTTTGGTGACACGCTATGTTCATAACCGTAAACTATATGTGAGCCAGGAACAGGTGGTGCAGCAAGGGGAACCAATCGCAGCAGCTCGCTCTAAAGTTCGTTCTACTGCTCCTCACCTCCACTTTGAAGTCCGTATGCATAAGACACCATCATCTCCAAGTATCTACATCAGAAGGCAATGTTTTGAATACAGCTAACAAACCCAAATCCTTCAAAAGCTTACATTATCTGAATAATTTATAGCTTCTTTAAAAAATTTTATGTTAATTTAACCAAAGTTTTATTACCAGATGAATTACTAGTGACAAGGGCTATTGGCATAAAACTTTCTATAGCCTTGGCAACATTTATATCCAGTCGATAGCAGCACAAAGCAATTAGTTTTACTCATCGCGATCGCTCCAGTTCTCCCATATTTCTATCACTCCCACAATCCCTTTGACCTCAAAGGCTATATGATTATTACACTGTGACTTTTGCCGACTCTTAATTTAAGGAAGCTCATGGGTAATCTACGACAAAGCCAAACTAAAAAAACACTAACTTCTCAACAGCAACAAGAGTACGTAGGCTCTTGTAGGGTGGGCAAATGGACATGATTCCTAATTAAATTGCCAAACTATCATAATTTGCCCACCCTACCCCTGAGGTTAGCAAATCCACTACCGTCTACCCTGTTGTTAATTGGTTTATCGGTTAAAATTGTAGAGCAAGTCAAAAAAATCTTAACCTGCTGAATAGGTGACAAGCAAGACCGATCGCCTGATTTTGTAGGGTGGGCAAATGGGCATCAGAGCTGATGAAATGATCAAATTATCAAAATTTGCCCACCCTACCCCTACTGGCACAATTGGAGACAACCCTGAAATGGTACAAGCACAACCAAAAATACTGACATTGGAGGAGTTTCTGAAACTACCGGAAACAAAGCCTGCTAGTGAGTACCTTGATGGAAAAATTATTCAGAAGCCCATGCCTCAAGGAAAACATAGTCGTCTTCAAGGAGAACTAATACCCGCAATCAATAGTTTGGTAAAACCTCAAAAAATTGCTTGCGCTTTTCCTGAATTACGTTGTACCTTTGGGGGTCGCTCAATAATACCTGACATTTCAGTATTTCTTTGGAACCGAATTCCCTGTGATGATAATGGAGAAATTGCCAATGTATTTAACCTGACTCCAGATTGGACTATTGAAATCTTATCTCCAGACCAAAGTCACACAAAAGTAACCAAAAATATTCTTCATTGCCTCAAGCATGGAACCCAGATCGGTTGGTTGATTGACCCAGAGGAAAAAACTGTGTTTGTTTACCATTCTAAACAAGAAATTGAGGTATTCGATCAACCCGATATGTTACTTCCTGTACCATCTTTTGGAAGTGAGCTAAATTTTACAGTTAAGGATTTATTTGCCTGGTTATTACTGTAACTATAGCAATTCTACGACTTGTGAGGTACACAATTTCTAGATTTTAGGGAACAGGGAACAGGGAACAGGGAACAGGGAACAGGGAAGAGATAAGAGGGAAGAGGAACCCACCCCTAACCCCTCCCAGGAGGGGAAGAGGGAATAGCGATGCGCTGCATTCAGTGCGTACGCTCTTGTAGGGTGGGCAAATGGACATGATATTTGATCTAATTGCCTTTCTCTCATAATTTGCCCACCCTACCCTACGGAATGGGTACGCCTAGCCAATAGTATTGTAGATCATGCAGACAGACACGGTTTTAAAGGGAATTATTTAAAGTATCTCATAAAAGCCGCTAATTTTAACAAAAAAGGGTCGCGAAAAACCCAATTACCCAATGGGGCATTGAGATGGAATAAAGGAACTGAATTTATTATAGAAAGAGACAACAAAATTATTTCTTACGGCTAAACTTAAAAAAATTATGCCAAACTTAGATATTTCCAACAAAGCTGATAATACCATAACAGCCAAAGGATATATTGAGCAAATCTTAAATCAATTGCTCATTGACTATCAAGCTACTCAGGCAGAAAGAATAAAAATTTACCGATGGGAAGAAAATCAAGACGTTAGTATATTAGGGATTATTGAACTATTAACCGATACTATTAGAGGATACGCCTTTCAAGTGATTAATGATAATTCATTAAATACCCAAAAAATTAGTAATGAATTACAGAAAATAAAACTAGTAGAAATCGCTAAATTTACTGAATGGTATTTTTCACAAGACTTTGATTATCCTAAAATGAAACACTATGTCGAAACCCTGAACTATTTACGTTTATTAATAATCGAATATATCAGGGATATCAAAGCTCTTGTAGAGTGCGTTAATGAAGTGCGATCGCCTGATCGTGTTTGGTGGGCAAATGGACTAGATCACTGATAAAATTGCCAAACTCTCATTATTTGCCCACCAAACGCTACCTACCGTACCTAAAATTTCAATCTTCTGGCTCTACACCCATTGCTCGCAATTGAGCAGCTAAACGTTCAGCTCGTTGACGTTCTCGTTCAGCTCGTTGACGTTCTTGTTCAACTAGCTGTCTTTCTTTCTCAACCGGTGTAGGAATCCAATTTTCTGCTGCATCGTACCAACGCAACCAAAGTCGATTTAACTCTTGATAGTTTCCTGACCACAATCCTAAACCTAGTTCTATTTCTGGAAGCCAGAATTTGTCACCGTTGAGAATCACTTCCCGATAGCTGCTGCGCACTAATTCAAACAAGCGCAGTTTATTGCTATTACCATTGAAGACCACGTAATAGGGAATCCGTAGCATCCGTTCGTAAACTTCCCATTTAGTTGGGGGTTGGTTGGCTTGTGGCCTAACTTCTCCTAAGTCTTCTTTTTGTGTACTAGGAGAAAGTAATTCGATGGTAATAAAAGGAGCTACTCCTTCCTGCCAGATCACGTAACTCAACCGGGATTCTCTTTGTTCGTACAAACGATCCACTCCCAAAACAGCAAACCAATCGGGACGCTTATACCAAGTAGGATGTTTCAGATTGTAGTAAATATTCAAATCGCTAGCAACGAGAATTTGGTTTCTAGGATACTTGGGAGGGAAAAACGTTTTTTCCAGTAAGTCTGCTTGCCATATATGGTATTGATCTGGCAATCCTGAATCCTCCGTTTCTTCGCTAGGTAGATCATACATTGTGGGTAGGATTTCTTTCGGGGGTCGGGGGGGATCTGTTTGTTGATACATATATAGCAAAGGGAGTAGGGAGTAGGGAGTAGGGAATAGGGAATAGGGAATAGGGAATAGGGAATAGGGAATAGGGAGTAGGGAGTAGGGAGTAGGGAGTAGGGAACAGGGAATAAAATTCCCACAATTCCTACACGGATTGTTATAACTTCGATTTTAGATATTAGATTGATGATTGGGGGCAGGTTGGTGCGCCCCTACTCGTGGATTCGCGCTACCCTTTGGTTTGGCCAAAGTGCGATCGCTCTTGTAGGGTGGGCAAATGGGCATGATCACTGATCAAGTTGCCAAAGTATCATAGATTTGCCCACCCTACCCTACCGAATGCGATCGCCTCTGTTATTGGTTGGGTTTGTGTATGCTGATATTCGGTACGTTAGGCTTCGCGCTTGACACCCTACAGAATCTGATCAAGCTAAACTAGAAAAAACCTGCAAATTATCAAGCAATTATGCTCAAAACCTCAGCCTTTCAGCAAGCGATTGAAACCGTTGAAAAATTGTCCTTAGAAGAGCAAGAGATATTACTCGATACTCTTCTCAAAAGATTCCATCTACAACGGAGAGGAATACTAGTGAAAGAAATTAAAGAAATTCGCCAAGAATTAGCCGAAGGAAAAGTGAAATTTGGCTCAGTTGATCAATTTCTAGAAGAACTTGATCAACTATGAAAATTGCTTGGACACCCCAATCACTACGAGCTTTAAAACGAGTAATTCGTAAAAGACCAGATTTTAGACCGCTAATTGAGAAAACGCTGCGTCAGTTAGCAGAAGATCCCTTTCATTCTAGCTTACACACTCACAAACTTAAAGGCGATTTATCTAATATCTGGTCATGTTCAATTGACTACAGCTACCGTATTTTATTTGAATTTATCGAAAATCCTGACGATCAAGAAGAAGCTATTTTGTTGCTTAATTTAGGTTCTCATGATGAAGTCTATTAGTATGATAGCACCTCTTGTAGTGTGATAGCCGTTGGTAGTGCGCCCCTACTCCTGGATTCGCGCTAACCCTTGGTTTTGCCAAAGTGCGATCGCTCAAGTCGGGTGGGCAAATGGAAATAATAACTAATCTAATTACCAAAGTATCATAGATTTGCCCACCCTACCCTACCAAATGCGATCGCCCTAATGAGGTACACATGATTTTTTCTATATTACCTCTTATTACTCTACTGCTCCGAAGTCCCTGCTCCGAAGTCCCTGTTCCGAAGTCCCTATTCCCTATTCCCTGTTCCCTTGCTATAATCCATGATTAACCAAACCCAAGTATTCCCTCCCAACCCCCAATTTCAGCAACTCTTTCTGCTGTTACAGCGCTTAGACGGACTGCTAGAACAAGCTTTAGCCGCTGCCCAAGTTACCTATGGTTCCATGGCTGCAACTAATCCCTATCGGGGGATGCAAGTTGACCAGGACGAAGTGGAACAGTTGCTGACTCGGCCACCAGGAACACCAGTATTGCAGGTAGATACAGAAACATCACAGGAGTTACCCTCTGATGCTATCCTGGCAGGCTCTTCACTAGCATGGCTGCAAGAAACCTTTGCCCTCTCTGCTTTCGATGTCGATATTATTGCGATCGCTCTCGCCCCTGAACTAGACCGGCGCTATGAACGCATTTATACCTATCTCCAAGACGATATCCGGTGTAAGCGAGCCACTGTGGATCTTGTCCTAAATCTGCTCTGTCCAACTGGGGAAGCGAAACTGGCGCGGCGTAGTCACTTTACCCCAGAAGCTCCTCTCCTACGTCATAGTCTACTACATCTGGTCTCGGACCCTAATCAGCTCCAGCCTACTCTGCTCGCTCACAATCTTCAACTCGATGGGCTAGTCCTGGCTCTGCTGTTGGGAGAAACAGGATTAGATCAGCGACTAAAACCCTTCTGTAGGTTAATTGAGCCTACTATTTCCCTGGAAGACTTGCCCTTACATCAGGAAGTAAAGCAGGCTTTATTAACAATAGTTGTCGAAGATTGGCAAGCAAGCAAACCCCTGGCACTGTATTTTGAGGGTGCAGATACTAGTAGTAAACACCGTAGCGCCCAAGCTCTGGCCAGGGCTGTGGAAGCACCGTTGCTAACAGTAAATTTAACTCGGATTGTAGAAGCCAAAGCTGAGTTGGAGCTAACCCTGAAACTAGCTTACCGTCAAGCCTGGTTTCAGAAGGCTTTGCTTTACCTAGAAGGACTAGAAACTCTACAACAAACTATAGAAAGTTCCGAGAATTCCAGTCAATATCTATCTCTGCTAAGAATCATAGCAAACCATCAAGGAATTACTATCCTCGCTGGTGAAAAACCCTGGAGACCAGAGAAAACTATCGCAATCGGAATAGTTACCGTTCCTTTTCCCATCCCTGAGTTTACAGTTCGTCGCTGTTGTTGGCAGAATCAACTAACTGCAGCCGGTATTTCCCTAGACGGACCAGAGCTAGATACTTTATGCGATCGCTTCCGCCTCAATTCCGAGCAAATTACCGATGCCGTGATTGATGCCTGTAATCGAGCCCGTTGGCGCATTGCCCAAAAGCCTAGACTTCGCGGCAGTTGTCGGAACAGGGAACAGGGAACAGCGATGCAGCGCGGTCTTGGGGGTTTCCCCCATGAGCGACTGCATCAAGACGGGAACAGTGGACAAGAATTGAGACAAACACTATCAGAAAACTACTTTTGCAAGAGGTCTCCTGAACAGACGGCACATGAGGATAGCAGTGTTTCCTCTCCCCACACTCCACAATCCCATCAAAAACCCACCTTGCCCGAACTATTTGCAGCAGCCCGTGCCCAATCTGGTCATGAACTAGGTTCATTGGCACGTCAGATTCAGCCTAAGTACAGCTGGGATGATATTGTCCTGCCAGCTAATCAAAAGACCCAGTTGCTCGAAATTTGTAATCAAGCCAAATATCGACAGCTAGTGTGGGAAGAGTGGGACTTCCAGAGCAAGCTTTCCCTGGGCAGAGGACTGAATGTAATGTTTTCTGGCCCACCAGGGACTGGTAAAACCATGGCAGCGGAAATTATTGCCCACGAATTACAGCTTGACCTCTATAAGATTGACCTGTCCCAAGTGGTCAGTAAGTATATCGGGGAGACGGAAAAAAACCTCAATCGCATCTTTACAGCTGCTGCCAATGCCAACGCCATTCTCCTGTTTGATGAGGCAGATTCGCTTTTTGGCAAGCGCTCGGAAATTAGCAGTGCCCATGACCGCTACGCCAATATTGAGGTTGGCTATCTCTTGCAAAAGATGGAGGAGTACGAAGGAGTGGCGATTTTGACCACCAACCTACGGACTAATATGGACGATGCCTTTGTCCGGCGATTACGTTTTATTATTGAGTTTCCTTTTCCTAATCTCAAAGACCGCCGCCGGATCTGGGAGCAAATCTGGCCTAGTCGTGTACCTCGCTCTGAGGAACTGGATTTAGATTTTATCGCCCGTCACTGCGAGATTGCTGGGGGCAATATTCGTAATATTGCTCTAGCTGCTGCTTTTATAGCAGCAGATGATGGTGGAATTGTCAAGATGAATCACCTGCTTCGTGCAGTCCGGCGAGAGTATCAGAAGATGGGAAAAGTGTTAATAGAGGGGGAATTTGGTCAGTATGCTGGGCTGATTTAATGATTCGTAATAACTTCAATAACTGTGCAACTGATTCACTAAGTACTGATAACTTGTATGTATTTTTGTTACGGAGAAGAATTAAGGGGCAGTTTGCATTCTAAGGTTGATACTTGGGTTAGCCAAATTGCTGATTGACCTCAACCATTTGGCTGATGATTTGGCCACCTGCGTGCTAAGAGTGGGGAAATGCGATGATTCATGACCTGGATAAAACTTTGGAGGAATTGCTCAAGGGCGAACTCCCTCCTGACCTAATCTCGTCAGTTACGATTAGCTTTGCCACACCTGACAAGGATTTTAGTGTTAAGCCAGCGATTAATCTCTTTCTTTACGATGTGCGTGAGAATCTGGAGTTACGTAACACCACCTGGTCAACAGAACGCAGTAACGGTAGGGCGACCAAAAGGCGTAATCCAGTGCGAGTGGATTGCTCTTACCTAATCACTGCTTGGTCTGCTCTTACAACAGGTGATGGTCAAAAACCAGAGCAAGAAGAGCACCAATGGCTGGGGGAGGTAATGAAAGTGCTACTGCGTCATCGTATAATTCCAGCCGCTGTATTACAGGGAAGCCTCAAGGGGATGGAACCTCCGATCAGGACAGTTAGTCTGAGTCAGAGCAACCTACAAAGTTTGGGGGAATTCTGGCAAGCAATGGGAGGAAAGCCCAGACCAGCATTGAACTACACCCTGACTATGGCTGTGGAAGTCGATGATCCGGTTGACGCAGGAACTTTGGTAACCGATATGAGGACAAATATGAGGATTAAGTAACTGGACTTACGAAGTTTAGTTGGTTTTGCCCCCCTAACCCCCCAAACTTGGGGTACTACTCTCAAAGTCCCCCGCCCCCCTAACCTCATAAGGGTAGGTTTTTTACAAAGACCTCAGGTGTGGGGTGTGGGGTGTGGGGTGTGGGGTGTGGGGGATAAGAAAGCGATGCAGCGCCGCCAAAGGGGGTTTCCCCCATGAGCGACTGCATCAAGACAATGTACTTAATTTGTCGTTAAAAATCATCATTTATTCGTTGTTTTCCTTTTACTCTGATCAGGTTAAGTCCTATGTTTGACCCTAATGTAAAAAACCTACCCCTGTGAGGGACCCACGGGGGCGATGTTTAAATCCTGTAGTTGACTAAGGGAGTATTGCTCGTGTCAAATAAGATCAGGTTGGAAGCAATCCGCCATCAGGTCGCCATCGCTGGGCAGGTGAAAGATGACCAAACTCAGCAGGTGATTCCGGGAGCAGTGGTCGAGATTGCCGATATGCCCGACAGCTTCAAAAGCAAGTTAGATCTGCTAGCTGGGCTTTACGGAGATGACTGGGAAAAGAGGGTCGAGAGACCTGACCGCACTCGTACCAGAGTTGACGGCTATTTTTACTAGGAATCCGAACACTGAAAGCCCCGTCACAAAGCGAGCGGGGATGAAAGTGAACAGCGACTAATGTCGCCATGAAATAAATTCCTAGAAGACTCCGGAATCATCATCGAAAGTAATTTAGAATCGAAAGTAATTTAGAATAAAGTAGGTACAGGTTGAGAAACCGAGGCTGAGCCGGGAGAGAGACCCGTAACTTATTGACCTTAAAACAGTAATGCCTAGAGGGTAGGGAAGGTCCTCTTTAAAAACCCAATCATCAATTAACAGTTGGTGTGTGAACCCAGAAAAATCACTATGCACGAAAAAACGGTACGGTGGGGCACACCGGAACCAAGTGAAAAGGAAGGGAAACGGACTTTTTAAGGCACTTCCAATTAAGTAGCTAAACGCCTAGGGAGAATCGCCCTCTGGGTCTGTCGTGAATTAACTAGGAACTTGGTCTTGACGGGTTTTTGGTTTAAGTATTGTCTAATTTTTGACGGCGTCAAAGATTAGAACACGGCGGTTTAAGGCGGCTCGTTGATCTAGGAATCCCCGCGCCTTGTGGCCTACGGCCTCCGCTAAGCGAACAGGTCGGGGAGTGTCAATTCCAGGATCTCCCTGATGGGCCATATACCTTGACGGCTTCCTTGCCAGGTACGGGTACTCGCTATAGTGCTGACCCAACCATCAAAACTATACCGCCTGGTTCTAATACGGAATCCGATCAGACCGAGGTTCAGGTATCATCAGATCCAGAAACTGGTGCAATCGCGATACCTACTGTTAATTTCTATTTCCAACCAACTGCTCTGTTGGGTAAGGTCACCAACTCAGACGATGAAGCTGTGGTTATGGCCAAAGTTGAAATTGAGGGGAGTGGTGAGTATACTTTTACTGACAACGATGGCAACTATCTCCTGAGTAGTCTGGAAGCATCTAGGGATAAATCAAGTCCTCGCCAGGTTATAGTTAACGTTGTTGCCCAAGGCTACCAGCAAGAAACCTCTCAACTTGTAGACTTGAACCAAGGGCAAGTGACCACGCACAATTTCTCTCTTATCAGAGTAAATGAAGTAGAAATAGTAAATGAAGTAAAAAGTATTTGGGGACCTCAATACAATAGTTAGAGAACCTTGCTGAGATCGAGGCTTTGATTTGATTGATTCAAGGAGTTAAAGAGAATGCCAACCTAATTTATGCCTAGGTGTCTAGGTTGAGGAAATCCCCTCTGGTTCTGCTCCAAACTTATAGACTTGAACCAAGGGCAAGTGGCCACTAAATATTTTTTTATCATCAGAGAAAATAGGGTAGGAAGCATCTAGTTATAGCACTACGCATTAAAGTTAGGACATTGATACAAGCAGCAAAAGCTGTTCTAGTAAACTATTGCCTATTGCCTATTGCCTATTGCCTATTGCCTTGCGCGTAGCGCTATATCTCAACCGAAGAGTTAGATAATTTTGCTGAAATCGAGGCTTTGATTTGATTTGATTTATTCAAGGAGTTAAAGAGAATGCCAACCTATTTATCGCCCGGTGTATACGTTGAGGAAGTATCCTCTGGTTCTGCTCCAATTGCTGGGGTAGGAACTAGTACCGCCGGTTTTATTGGTGCCTTTCCAAACTCGATTACAATTCCAGAACCAAACCCTAACTATGACCCAAGCCAAGACATTGATGAAACCCAAAATCCGGCTCATATTACAACCAATTTTTCACCGGCAAAAGTCGGTGAAGTCAAACTATGTACTAACTTTAGCGAGTTCAAGAAGTTCTTTGGAGACTTCTCAACCGATCCAGGTCAACGTCAGCTAGCTCACGCCGTCTATGGATTCTTTAACAACGGTGGTACTCGCTGCTATGTGGTGCGGGCAGCAGCAGAGAGTGAGATTACGGCTGACTTCCTAGAAAATACATTTGAGCCTATTGACGAAATTGCGATCGTTGCTGCCCCTGGCATTACCGACAGCAGTGTTGTCGATGCCATCATCACTCACTGTCAACAGAAGACCCAGGATCGCTTCGCAATCTTGGATAGTCAGGAAAATTTGGATGATACTTGGAAAACACTGCAACCAGGGGATGGCAATGTACCTAGCAAATCTGATTATGCCGCTTTTTACTTCCCCTGGATTGAAGTCTTCGATCCAGCCACGAAGACACAGAACCCCAAAGGGGATGGTGGGATCTATGTAGCGCCCAGTGGTCATCTCGCCGGTCTCTATGCCCGTGTCGATACACAACGAGGAGTCCACAAAGCCCCAGCGAATGAAACAATATTAGGAGCATTGGGTCTGAAGTACAACATCAGCAAAGCCCAGCAGGATGGACTCAACCCCCAAGGAATCAATTGCATCCGTAATCTCAATGGCAATATTCGAGTCTGGGGAGCACGCACCATCGGTGGTGATGCTAATGGAGAGTTTAAGTACATCAACGTCCGTCGTCTATTCAATTATCTGCGGGAATCTATTGACGAAGGTACTCAGTGGATGGTATTTGAACCCAATCATCCTGAACTTTGGGCGCAGATTACCCGCAATGTTAATGCTTTCCTGACCAATGTCTGGAGTACAGGGGCATTATTCGGTAATACACCACAGGAAGCTTTCTACGTCAAATGTGATGAAGAAACCAATCCCCCAGAAGTCAGAGATTTGGGTCAAGTAGTAACAGAAATTGGTGTGGCAGTGACCAAGCCAGCGGAATTTGTTATTTTCCGCATCAGTCAATGGTCAGGTAGTCAGTAGGGGCGCACCGCTGTGCGCCCGTACCAGAAGCGTACGCACTTTGCTCAGATCCAGCCTTTGATTTAACTGTTTCAAGGAGTTTAGAAAATGCCAACCTATTTATCACCAGGAGTATACGTTGAGGAAGTAGCCTCTGGTTCTGCTCCCATCGCTGGCGTAGGAACTAGTACCGCCGGTTTTGTTGGTAGAATACCAGACTCAATTGACATTCCAGAACCTAACCCAAACTATGACCCAAGCCAACCCACCGATGAAACTACCAATCCAACTTATATTACAACCCCTTTTGCCCCTGTAACAGCTGGTGAAGTCAAACTATGTACTAACTTTAGCGAGTTCAAAAAATTCTTTGGCAACTTCTCATTAGGTTCATATCAGCGTTATCTAGTCCACGCCGTCTATGGATTTTTTAACAACGGCGGTACTCGCTGCTACGTGGTGCGGGTTGCAGAGAGAAATCACATTACGGCTGAGTTTCTAGAAGAAACATTTGGAGCTATTGACGAAATTGCTATGGTTGCCGTTCCTGGTATTGCCAACGACAATATTAACAATGCCATCATCACTCACTGTCAGAATACTCAGGACCGCTTTGCTATATTAGATAGTCCCAGCGATTTAAAAGATGATACCTGGAAGACGATGCAACCAGGGGATGACAATGTCCCGGGCAGATCCGACTATGCCGCTTTTTATTTCCCCTGGATTAAAGCCTTTGATCCAACCGATAAGATAAGAAACCGGAGCACTGATGGTTTGGCCAATGTGCCCCCCAGTGGTCATCTCGCTGGTATTTATGCTCGCGTCGATCAACAACGAGGAGTCCACAAAGCCCCAGCTAATGAAACTATACGAGGAGCATTGGGTCTACAGTACAACATCACCAAAGCCCAGCAGGAGCAACTTAACAAACACGGCATCAACTGCATCCGTAATCTCAACGGTAATATTAGAGTCTGGGGGGCACGCACCCTCGGTGGTGATGCCAATGGAGAGTTTAAGTACATCAACGTCCGTCGTCTATTCAATTATCTGCGGGAATCTATTGACGAAGGTACTCAGTGGATCGTATTTGAACCCAATAATCCTGAACTTTGGGCGCAGATTACCCGCAATGTTAATGCTTTCCTGACCAATGTCTGGAGTACGGGGGCTTTATTTGGCAATACACCAGAGGAAGCCTTTTACGTCAAGTGTGATGAAGAGACCAATCCCCCAGAAGTCAGAGATTTAGGTCAGCTAGTAACAGAAATTGGTGTGGCAGTGACCAAGCCAGCTGAATTTGTGGTCTTCCGCCTTAGCCAGTGGACAAGTCCTAGTGGTAGCTAGGGAAGTAGGGAGTCGGGAGTCGGGAGTCGGGAGCGGTGCGACCCAAGGGCGATTTACTCGCCCATTGGAAAGCGCACCGAGGGAGTAGGGAGTAGGGAGTAGGGTTTTTTCCCTGAGAATTTTACCACAGCCCGCACCCGGACCCGACCCCAAAGCCGACACCCCAAAGCCTTAGGCTACACCCCAAATCCATAGGAACAAGGAAGATCAAAGTATGGTATATTCTCAGCAACTGACACCGGGTGTCTACCGAGAGGAGATATTCCCTAAACCAGGACCTGGACTCCTCACAGGTGTACCCGCATTCCTAGGATTTGCCGAGACTGGACCAATTAACTCCCCCCAGGAAATTACCCTCTGGTCTCAATTTACAGAAACCTTTGGTCAGCCTCTAGCTGAGGGTTACCTGGGTTACGCTGTACGTGGCTTCTTTGAAAATGGTGGCAGCTTGTGCTTGGTTGTGCGGCTAGAAGACACAGTTTCGATCACAGAAGCACTGGGAGGAGCGGCAGATGATAGTGGAGGACTAGGAGCGATCGCATCCTTGACTGAAATCGACTTGGTCTGTGTGCCGGATCTAATGGCAGGAAACCCTAACCACGATGACGTGTTGAGGATGCAGAATGCTATCTTAGAACACTGTGATCGGCAAGGCGATCGCTTTGCCATCTTAGACTCGCTCCCTCCAGTAGCAGTACAAGTGACTCAGTCTATAGAGAGGGTAACAGAGCAAAGGTCGAAACTGCAGGGGAAAAGCGGTGCTTTGTATTATCCCTGGATTAAAGCTGAAAACGGTCCCGACTGGATGCCCCCCTGTGGTCACATTGCTGGAGTTTACGCCCGTAGCGACCAACAATTTGGCGTTCACAAAGCACCGGCAAATGAGACTATCGAAGCCATAGTCGATGTAGAGTTCAGTCTGACCAATCGCGAGCAGGACATTCTCAATCCCCTTGGGGTTAATTGCCTGCGGGCTTTTCCCGGACGAGGTATTCGAGTGTGGGGAGCACGTACTCTCAGTGAGGATGCAAATTGGACTTATGTCAACGTACAACGGTTATTTCTGACAGTGGGCAGATGGCTAGAACTGAACCTGATAGATATAGCTTTTGAGCCAAACGATCTGAGATTATGGGTCCAGATTGAACGAGAGTTAACCGCCTATTTTGAAGACTTACTCGAACAAGGTGCTCTCAAAGGAACAACAGAACAGACAGCTTTTTACATTAAATGTGATGCTGAAACGAACCCACCAGAAGTAAGAGAAGCAGGAATGGTGGTCACAGAAATTGGTTTAGCACCTGCTATTCCTAGTGAATTGATCACTGTGCGTATTATTCTCGGTGCTAGTGGTGTGAAAGTAGCAGCATAGGTCTGGGTTAGCAAGGCAATAGGCAACAGGCAACAGGCAATAGGCAATAGGCAATAGGCAATAGGCAATTGGCAATAGGCAATTGGCATGCTAGCAACAGTCAACAGCAATTATTAGGATATTAGGAGGTTTTTGACGATGGTATTTTCTCGAAAAGATCCATACAGAGGTTACAACTTCAAAGTAGAAATCGATGGTATCACCCGCGCCGGTTTCAGAAGCTGCTCAGGGATAGACACCACTCAGGAAATTAGCACCTATCGAGAGGGTACCGATAGAATGCTGAATATGCGCCAAATCCCTGGTATGCTCACCCTCTCTCAAGTTACTCTCAGTCGCGGCATTACTGATGACAGGGAATTATGGGACTGGCGAACCAAGGTAGCAACCGCCAAAGACCCCTCCGAGTATCGCAAAAATATGTCTATCGTCCTCTGGGATGATGCTGGAAATGAAAAAGTGCGCTGGAACCTGATCAACTGTTGGCCAGTTAAGTGGACAGGACCAAGCCTTGATGCTACTTCCAATGAATTAGCCATTGAAACCCTCGAAATTGTCCACGAAGGGGTCACCGTAGAAAACGGTAAATGGCAGTAGGGAATAGGGTGTAGGGTGTAGGGTGTAGGGTGTAGGGTGTAGGGAGTCGGGAGTCGGGAGTCGGGAGTGTCAATTAGGTTTCGTTAGATTCCGCGCTTTGCTGCAAGCAACCTACACCTGTTACCAACTGCCAATTCCCGATTCCCAATTTCCAATTCCCGATTCCCGATTCCCAATTCCCGATTCCCAATTCTAAATTCCCGACTCCCGATTCCCGATTCCCGACTCCCGACTCCCGATTCCCGATTCCCGATTCCCGATTCCCGATTCCCAATTCTCAATTCTAAATTCCTACAAGATGATGCAGACAGAGTTCCCGTTTACCCTACCCCAGGGCTACGTAGATTCGGAGGGTAATCTTCATCAAGAAGGCATGATGCGGATGTCCACAGCCTACGATGAAATTATGCCGTTAAAAGACCCTAGGGTTCAGGCTAATCCAGGTTACTTGGTGATTATCCTGCTGTCGCGGGTGATCACTCGTCTGGGCAGCTTAGACTATATCAATCCCGCCATGATTGAGGGTCTATTCTCGGCTGACTTAGCCTATCTGCAAGACCTCTATCAACGGATTAACCAAAATGGTCACAGCCGCCTTTTGGTTTCTTGTCCTCACTGTCAAGGAGAGTTTGAAGTGGAGACTGCGACGTTGGGGGAGTAACTTGCTACCCCTCCGAGAGGCTGTTAGAGGAGGTAGCCTATATTGCTTATCACTTGCACTGGTCCTACGACCAGATTATGAGTCTGGATCATCAAGAAAGACAGCGCTGGGTGGCAGAAGTAGCAAGTATTAATGAGAAGTTAAATGAGCAGGTAATTGGGTAATGGGTAATGGGTAATGGGTAATAGGGAATAGGGAGAAGGGAGCAGGGAGCAGGGAGCAGGGAAACAATTATGTGTACCTCATTATTATGAGAAATGTATCAGCTATCAGCTATCAGCTATCAGCTATCAGCTATCAGCTATCAGCTATCAGCTATCAGCTATCAGCGATTAGCGCACGCGATCGCGTTCAGCTTATGGGTTACTTGATAGCCCTTGTGGCCTGTGCCACTGGCAGGTTCTGCACACAGACCCATGCGCCATGAGCAACTGCATCAACAGAGAGTCAAATCTTATCACTGTTCCCTATTCCCTGTTCCCTGTTCCCTGTTCCCTATTCCCTGTTCCCTACCTTGGATAAATTTTCAACTTGAATCATTAGGAGTGAGTTATGGCAAGTTTAGGATCGGTTGTGCCTTTAGGAGCAAATGCGGCTTACGCTGGAGTGACTGGGGCGTTGGGAGCTCGCCTTGACCCCTACCAAGGCTTTAATTTCCTGATTGAAATTGGGGGGTTAATAACGGGTGGGTTTAGTGAGGTCAGGGGTCTAGAAAGTGAGATTGAGGTAGAGGAACGTCCTGAAGGAGGTCAGAATCGTTATGTTCATCAGTTAGTAGGTCGAACTAAGTATCCGAATTTGATCTTCAAACATGGTCTAACCGGCATCGATAGCCTATGGAATTGGTATCAGGCCACTAGTCGAGGTGTAATTCAGCGTAAAAATGGCACAATTATGCTGCTAGACCGCCACCAGATACCAGCCATGTATTGGAATTTCAAGCAGGCTTTGCCAGTGAAGTGGACTGGTCCAGAGTTTAATGCCAACAGCAATGAGATTGCATTCGAGACCATTGAGTTAATTCACAAGGGGATTACCAAACCACTTCTGAGTCAAGCACTATCTGGAGGACGAGCGGTTGCTGGACTAGCAGGAGGATTGTGATGACATCTCAACCTCAGGTCAGTAACAATCAGACTTGGTCAGAGAGTATCAACCCACAACTGACGCGACGACTCCTGCGCCCGATGGTCAGCCCTGGTGTGATTGGTACTCAAATAGCAGGGTCAATTATCTCCCGGGTCCAAGGGATGACCAATGGACTGCCCTTAATGGGTAAGTTGATCCAACGCCAGCAGCGGTTAGAGGGTCAATCAGCAGCAGCAGTTCCGATCGTGTATGCTCAGCGAATCCGGCCAGCAGCAAAACAGGTAGAGACGGGACATGTTACTTCTCCAATTACCTCTACCAATGTTGCTTCTCCAACTAGAGAAACAGGTAAGGAACTACCTTTGAGATCAACTAGATTTCAGGTCGATAAAGATACCTCAGTACAAAAAAGTACAGGGTCAAATTCCCAGAAATCTAGAGAAAACCCTACACCCCAAACTTCAAATTCAATCCCCTATGAAAGGGGTAAATCGGGGACAAAACCATTGATTGTCCAGGCAAAATTTGTCAACTCCACTAAGAGGAATTCCCAGAAAGTAGATTCTGATCACAAACCCCTAGTTTCTGGTCTTGAATCGTCTAGGGAAACTAGACTATCCTCTGACTTATCCTGGCCAGTTGTGCAAGCCAAACCAATTAACTTCCAGCCATCAAGTAGTTCTGAAAGTAGTTCTGAGAAGATGTTGGTAAAGTTGCCTAACCCTCCTAATCCTGAAGGAACGGGTGGTACTCAACATTCCTTTCCTACTAGAGCAGGAGTTGGGGGAGAGGTCAGTTCAGACAATTTAAAAAACAATTTAAAAAACAATTTAAAAAACACCAATACCACTTTGCCAACAGAGTCTAAGCTATCCTTAGGCAGTTCCGGAAACCTGACCCAGTCGCCAGTTATTCAACGGTCCCCAAAGCGATCGCTTAACAAAGAGATAGTTTCTAGCCCATCCCAGGGAAATCAGCCACTGATTCAACCCACCCCCGAGCGACCAGTGATCAAAGAGATAGTCAAGAGCCCATCCGAAGGAAACCAGCCACTGATTCAACGCTCCCCGGAGCGACCAGTGGTTAGAGAAATTTCAGGAAAAGATGGTTATCAATTATCTGCTCCCCTGATTTTTTCTGCCTCTGGGGTCAATAGAACGTCAGTTTCTGGCAACGGACTAGGAGTTAGTAGTGGCCCATCTATGGCTCATAATGGCTCTGGAGTTATCCAAAGAATGCCATCTGTCAACGGTGCATCAGTATCAACAGCTGTATCAACTACTAGGTTACAGGCAAATACCGTGATTCAGAAAGCATCAGAAAATACTTCAGCCGCTACCACAAATAATCAGTCTGTGGAGGACATTGATGTTGATGAACTAGTAGACAAAGTACACCATAAACTGATGCAGCATTTGACCATAGAAAGTGAGCGGAGAGGATTAACACAATGGCATTAACAGGGTTTAAAAATCTAGCCCAAAAAACACTAAACCAAACCAAAGGATTAACAAGTAGTATCTTTGGGGCAGAGTTAGATAAATTAACCATCCTCAAGGAGCAGCCAGGAAAAAGATGGCAGATGGTTTTTCCAGAAAACAAACCAATGCCTCTATTCAATCCTAATGAAATTCAAATTACCAAGACAACCCAATGGCGTCATGAAACTCTCAAAAACCGCGATCGCGGTGATACTAAATTTATTGGTGGGGATCCAGCAACCCTGACTCTCGACCTGTTTTTTGACACCTACGAGGGACTACCTGAGAGTATATCCGGGGGCGGCAGCTCTCCCCTCAAACGAGTTGCATCGGGAGCGGCAACAGCGGCTTCATCTTTAACTGGTGTGTATGGATTATCAGCACCCAATGCCGTAGATGTTCGAGAGTATACGAATAAAATTTTTGAGTTGACTCTGATTGACTCTGATTTAAAACGTCCCCCTGTATGTGAACTGTGGTGGGGGGCATTTAACCTGATTTTTAAGGGGTATCTCGGACAACTAACCCAGCGCTTTACTATGTTTACCCCTAATGGGATGCCAGTCAGGGCCGCTCTCAACTGTACTTTCCAGCAGTTCATCCCTGAAGAGGATGAGGAACGGGAAAAGCCCAGTTCTCTAGCACGGGATGACGACCCGATCCATGTTGTCCGACGTGGAGAAACCCTGAGCAGCATTGCGGGTGTTGAATATAATGACCCGAGCTTCTGGCGAGAGATTGCCAAGGCTAATGGGATTACTAATCCCCGTAACCTGACACCAGGTCAAGTTCTGACCATCCCGGTACTTAATCTAACCTAAAATTAACCATGCTCTCGACACCTCCTCAAGCTAGTACCAATAGCATCGCTACCTCAGTCCCTGGCTTCAGAATTCTGATCAGGGGACAACAGTTGCGGTCTGATGTGATGGCAGTAATTGTGGATGAAAACGTTAGTACTCCCACTATGTTTACGATCAAGCTTGCCAACTGGGATCAAGAAAATCAGGAGTGGATTGATCCGCAACTGTTTAAGCTAGGCAATGAGGTAACGATTTTTATGGGCTACGGGGGTAGTGGAGGGAAACTGCAAAAATTGATGATGGGTCAGATCACCGGTCTGGAACCAGAATTTGCCCATGGGGAAATTCCTCTGTTAACAGTGCGGGGCTACGACTACAGTCATCGATTGCTTCGGGGTTACAACACTCGCTCGTTTACTAAAAAGAAAGACAGCGATATCGCTAGAGATATTGCCAAAAAAGCGGGTCTAAAGTATGGGGGAGTAACCACAAAGCTGGTTTTGGACTATGTAATACAGCATAACCAAACAGATATGGAGTTTCTTCAGACCCGTGCTCAACGACTGGGTTATGAGGTTGTGGTTCAAGATAAAACATTATATTTTCAGCCCCATCAGGACAAATCCAAGTCAGTGTTGACTCTAGTTCAACGAAAGGATCTGCTCAGTTTTTCTTCCCGACTGACCAGCTTGACCCAGGTGGGACAGGTGGAGGTGCGCGGTTGGAACCCGAAGGACAAGAAAGCCTTCATTGGGCGAGCCAGCCCTGGTTCTAGTACTAACAAGAGCGGTGCTAAGGCTGTAGATCCGGCTTTGGGTAGTGGAAAAAAAACCAGCGAACGTTTGTATCGACCTGTGTTTAGTAGAGAGGAAGCTGAGCAAATCGCTCAAGGGGGATTTAATAACATGGCCCTAGAATACATCAGTGGGGAGGGCTTGTGTGTCGGACGCCCTGACTTGCGAGCAGCTACTGTTATTACTATCCAAGGGGTGGGCAAACAGTTTAGTGGTGACTACTATGTCACCTCCACCATTCATAGCTATTCCCATAAACGAGGTTATCGCACAGCATTTAAGGTTAGGAGGAATGGGACATCATGACAAGCATCGATTTACTAAGTAATTTGCTAGGTCCCCCTGAAATACGAGGTCGTTTATATGGGGTGACTATGGGAATAGTGACTAACAATGGCGATGAGGAAAACTTAGGCCGAGTCAAGGTCAAGTTTCCTTGGCTCTCAGATGATGATGAAAGCTATTGGGCTAGGGTGTTAACTCCCATGGCTGGTAATGACCGTGGTATTTACTTTTTGCCGGAAGTTAACGATGAGGTGCTGGTAGCTTTTGAACAAGGTGATATCAATTTTCCCTATATCCTAGGGGGGTTATGGAATGGCAAAGATCAACCCCCTGAGTCTCCTGAAAAAGACAAAGAAGATAGTAAAAAAAAGACTATTAATAAGCGTACAATAAAATCCCGTAGTGGTCATATTATTCGCTTAGATGATACTAAGGATGAAGAAAAAGTTGAGGTTATTTCCCATAATAAACATACTATCCGTTTAGATGATACTAAGGAAAAAGGTAAAATTGAAGTAATTGCTCAAAGTGGTCATGCTATTCGCTTAGATGATACTAAAGGTAAAGAAAAAATTGAGGTGATTGATAAAACTGGCAAGAATAGTATCATTATTAATACCAAAGACAATTCAATTACCATTGAGTCTAAGGAAGGTAAACTTAAACTTGGTGGTAAGGGGATCGAAATTATTTCCGAGGAAGATATCAAAATTACTGCCAAGAATAACCTGGATATGAAGACAGATAAGTCATTTAAAGTTGATGCTAATGGTAGCAAAATTGAAACTAAGAAGGGGATGCATTTTAAAGCTAGTAAAGACGTGAAGATTACCGGTAATACGGTATCAATTAATTAAGCAATCAGCTTTCAGCAATCAGCTTTCAGCAATCAGCTTTCAGGAATCAGCTTTCAGCAATCAGCTTTCAGCAATCAGCTTTCAGCAATCAGCTATTAGCTTATACCTTAACTTCACAGCGTCGAAGCTTGTGCCACTCTACTTGAGGTGCTTTTGAATAAAATATAGCGCAAGGCAATAGGCAATAGCTGAATATAATAGCTTTTGCTGCTTTTATAAATGTCAAGTGCTATAACCTAACAGCTGACCGCTGACTGCTGACCGCTGACCACTGACCACTGACCACTGACCGCTGACCACTAAAGGCTGAATACTGTTATCTAAGTTGTATAGAGTATGAAAAATCATGGGTAAACCGGCAGCCAGAAAAGGCGATTTAGTGGTGACATCTTGTACGCACCAAGTCCAGGGTCAACCACCTGCTCCTGCGCCGCCTATTGTAGCGCCAATGCCAATTCCTTTCCAAGGAAAATTCGAGCAAAAGTTGAGTAAAAAGGTCAAGATTGGTGGTAAATTGGTGGCCTTAAAGGGCAGCCAGGGAAAAACCCAGGTACACCCACCGATACCGCCACCGGGAACGTCACCAATCAAGTTTGTCAAGGAACCTAACAAAACAGCTGAAATTACTAAGGGTAGTTCTTCTGTGAAAATTGAGGGTAAACCAGTGGCGCGCATTGGTGACCCAGTTAAGACCTGTAGTGAATTACCCCCTCCCCACGGCACAGTATCCCCTGGGCCTGGTAAGCCGACGAAGGTATTTATTGGCGGTTGATAAGGAGATGTAACCATGACGACTACTGATTTTCTCGGAGTGGGATGGAATTTCCCCGTAGTACTCGACGAAAATAAACAAATCGAAATGGCCCAATATGAGGATAGTGTCCGCCAGTCGATTTGGATGATTCTGAGTACTTCTCCAGGAGAACGACTGATGCGCCCGGATTTTGGCTGCGGTATTCATGATTTAGTATTTGCCAGCAACAGCGCTGGGACAGCTGGACAATTAACAGTGGAGGTACGCCGAGCCTTGACCCAGTGGGAACCGCGCATTGAAGTTCTAGATGTAGGTGTCTACCCGGATGAGACCCAATTTAATCGTCTCCTGATAGAAATTAACTACCAAGTGCGCCGTACTAATAATCGCTTTAATTTAGTTTATCCATTCTATTTAGATTATTAATTTGGAGTGTGGGGTGTGGGGTGTAGGGTGTGGGGTGTGGGGTGTGGGGTGTGGGGTGTGGGGTGTGGGGTGTGCCACAGAATGCGATCGCATTCAAATTAATCACTCGGTTAATCTTCGGGTGGGCAGTGCCACAAAACGCGATCGCATTCAAATTAATCAGTCTCAAGCACTGCCCACCCTACATCTAGATCAACTTGTGATTAATCAAATGGTGGGGTGTGCCACAGAATGCGATCGCAACCAAATTAATCTTCGGGTGGGCAGTGCCACAAAACGCGATCGCATTCAAATTAATGCCATGATGCACTGCCCACCCTACATCTGTTCCCTAGGTGGGCAGTGCCAACAAATGCGATCGCAATCAAATTAATGCCATGATGCACTGCCCACCCTACATCTGTTCCCTACTCCCTACTCCCTACTCCCTACTCCCTACTCCCTAATTTCTTATGCAAGCTCCAAAGATTGATCAACGTAGCTATGAAGACATCGTTACCTATACGGAGGCGTGCGCTAAGGCGTTCACAGACTGGCGTCCTTTGGCAGATAACAAGCCGGATGGTGGTCGGTCACTAATTCGTATTTTTGGTCATCTGGCAACGATTGTCAGCGATCGCATCAATCAAGTCCCGGATAAAAACTTCCTCGCCTTTCTGGATTTGATTGGCACTAGCATTGGACCACCTAGACCAGCGCGAGTACCCTTGACCTTTTATTTGGCAACTGGTAGCACAGAAGCCTTGGTTCCTGCTCAGACGGAGGTGGCAGCACCGCCCACAGAAGGAGAGGAAGAAGAGGTCATTTTCGAGACCGAGCGTGATTTAGCCTTGACCAATGTGCAGCTGCAAGCAGTGTTTGTGCGGGAACCAGAACAAGACCGCTATAGCGATCGCACTCAGCAAGCAACGGGTCAAGAAGATACTGCTTTTCTAACCTTTGCAGGGGATCAGCCCATCGAACATTCCCTCTATTTGGCTTGTGACGAGCTGCTCACCTTACCTGAATCGAAAACTCTCACCCTAACCATTGACTCTCCTAATGCAGTTGGGTTAGCAGCAGTACCAATCACTTGGTCTTACTGGAATGGTGAGGTTTGGAAACCAATACTAGGAATTATTGAGGGCTTAGAGGTTGAAATTGGCTATGGTGAAGTTATCGTCCAACCTGGAAAGGCGATAGATTACCAAGGTCGAGAGATTAATCTCCTTGAAAAATATGACCTTGACCTGAGCGGCAATACCAATCAAACTAGGCTAGTGGTAATTTCCTACAGTGACTCAGAACCAGTGGTGGAACTGATTGCTGAGACCGATACTAGCAAACCAGCGAATAGTCATATCCGTTTGGCCCGTCTAGACATTGACGACCAGAACCAAATTAGCAAGTCCTTCCCAAGCTTGACTAATTCAGGTAACAGTGAGTGGGAAGTGTCCATTGAGAATCTGCCAGTCCCCAGTCAGGAGAGTATTAATGGGATCAATGCTGCCTGGCTTAAAGCTCAGCTTACCAATACTCCTTTACCTCCACCTCAGTTATTGCCACAGATCAATCACATTAGTGCCAGTGTGCAGATTAATGGCAGTGATGTAGCACCAGAGTTGTGCTTTTTCGATACCGATGAACTGGATCTCAGCAAAGATTTCTATCCCTTTGGTGAGGAACCTGGTTTCAACGATACCTTTTATCTGGCTAGTCAGGACGTTTTATCCAAACCTGGAGCCGAAGTTACCGTTGATTTGGTTTTAAGTAGTGATGCTCCACCGGTTAATACCACTGGGGGTGTGGAAGTCCGCTGGGAAGTCTGGAATGGTAGTACTTGGGAGATAGTTAAACATAATAGTTCTGGTCTGTCTGCTGCCAACTTCACGATTGGCGGTGCATTTACTTTCACCCTCCCTGACCAGATGGGACCCCAGCCAGTAAATGGGGAAAGTAATTATTGGCTTCGTGCTCGGATTATCACGGGTAATTATGGTACTGAGGAAGCTACCGCAGAAGAAACCAGTACCACACTCCAGCCATCTCGTGCCATTAGCACCACACTCACTCAAGCTGTCAGCAGTGGAGCCAATACCCTACAGGTCAGTAGCGCTAGTGGCTTTCAAGATAATGACTCTATTCTGATTGGGGCAGACACTAGTCAACCGGAATATGCGCAAATTAGTAGTATTAGCTCTAATACCCTAACTCTGACCAATACTATCTATTCCGACCATGCCAGTGGAGCAACGGTGGAACTTTTTGAACAAGAGGTCAGCAGTGGTATCAACACCATCAAGGTAGATAGTGTCAGAGGTTTTTTGCCTAGCGATCGCATTCGGATTGATCCAGGTACTGACAAGCAGGAAGACTTGGAGATTGCTAGTATCAATTTCAACGAGAATACCCTCACCCTGACGAGCAACCTCACTCAATCTCATCCAGTGGAAACGAGTGTGGTACTCCTACCAGCCTCAGCTTTAGCTCCACCAGTGGTAAAATCCCTCACCCTAAGCTATAGCTACAACTCAGGTGATTCCCCTCTCTCAGCTTGCTTGACCTACAATGATTTCACTTATGTAGATTGCACCACTCAAGCTAACCAAGATGGCTCCCCCTTTGAGGCTTTTACTCCCACTCAAGACCTGAGACCCACCCTTTACCTAGGCTTTGACGCCCCCTTCGCCAACCGCTCCACCACTATCTATGCCCAGGTAGAACCCCCAGCACCAGGGGAATTGGCCACAAGTCCTACCATAACTCAGCCAGCAGTGGTAGTAGGAGAATATTCCAGCCCTGAATATACCAGTCCTGACCGTTGGATGCGTTTAGGCGTGGAAGCTGATGAAACCGCTGCCATGAGTCAACCGGGTTTAGTCCAGTTTATTGGACCAACTGACTTGACAAAGCAATCAGAATTTGGTAAAGAATTATATTGGCTGCGAATTCGCTGGCAAGGGGGTGATTTTAGAGTGCCACCCCGACTACGGCGGTTGCTGCTGAATACAACTTGGGCGACCCAGGCAACCACCATTGAAAATGAAATCCTTGGTTCGAGTAATGGGAATCCCGATCAGACCTTCTCCACCCTCCAATTTCCTGTATTAGAGGGTCAACAGCTGGAGGTGCGGGAAGAGGAAGAAACGGATCTACAAGAGGAGGTGTGGGTAGTTTGGCAAGAAGTATCAGATTTCTATGGTTCCGGACCGGAAGACCGTCACTATGTTCTCAATCACCTGACGGGAGAAGTAAGCTTTGGCAACAACCAACAGGGAAGGATACCACCCCTAGGTAGCAACAATATCCGTATGGTTTACTACCGCACTGGTGGTGGTAAACAGGGTAATAAAGCAGCTGAGACTATCACCGAACTCAAGACCACAGTGCCTTATGTAGATAGTGTCACTAACCTAGAAGCTGCTAGTGGTGGAGCCGAGCAGGAGTCTCTAGAGTGGGTTAAGGAACAAGGGCCGAAGACATTGCGCCATCGGTACAAAGCTGTAACTGCCGAAGACATTGAGGATTTGGTCTACCAAGCATCTACCGATGTAGCTAGGGCATGGGCAATTACTCCTGAATTTAACCCAAAAGACTTACAGTGGTTGCCAAACTACTACCTGCCGTTGGAGCAATCAGGGACGATCACGGTCAGTTTATGGTCCCAGGGTAATAATCCCCCAACCAGCTATCAGCTACAGGTCAAGATTAATGGTCCAGGACAGACCATAGCCTATGAGGAAAAAATCTTTACCGAGGAAGCTAGCGGACGCGAACTGAGTTACCCAGTCACACCCAGCCAATTCAGTCTTGGAAGCGAATGGTACGTGACTATGGTCAACTTGGGCGATGTTAACGTTAGCGGTGATGTCACCATCGAGTACCCTGATGGTTCTCTGACAGGAAATTTCAACCTACCCCCCAAGACCACAAGTGACCATGCTGACAATAGCCCTTATCTAGACAGAGACGATGTCGGTCAAGTGGAACTGATTATTCTACCGGATTCTTCAGCACGGCAACCTACTCCCAGTCTTGGTTTGCTCGACTTAGTAGAAGAATACATCCTGGCTCGCTGTGCCCCCACCCTAGACCTGCGAGTGACGGGACCCTATTGGGTAGAAGTTACAGTCACAGCTGAGGTTGTACCCCTCTCCTTAGACCTTGCCGAAGAAGTTGTAATTGGGGTCAACGATGCCCTGAACCACTTTTTACATCCCCTGACTGGTGGCGTGGATGGTCAAGGCTGGCCTTTTGGTCGTCAACCCCATAAATCAGACCTGTATCGGTTAATCGAATCCGTCCCAGGTGTGAATTATGTTAACTATCTCTCCATTGACCTAGGCGAGATACCTGAGGAACAAAGCAACCGATTCCTAATCTATTCCGGTGAACATCAGATTAGTTTGGGTCAGTCTTATTGAATTAAGAATGTAGAATTAAGAATTAAGAATGTAGAATTAAGAATTAAGAATGTAGAATTAAGAATTAAGAATGTAGAATTAAGAATGTAGAATTAAGAATTAAGAATTAAGAATGTAGAATTAAGAATGTAGAATTAAGAATGGTGAAGTTAGAAGTTAAAATGGTGAAGTTAGAAGTTAAAATGGTGAAGTTAGAAGTTAAAATGGTGAAGTTAGAAGTTAAAATGGTGAAGTTAGAAGTTAGAATTCACCATTCACCATTCACCATTCACCATTCACCATTCTGCCTTGTGCCTTCTGCCTTGTGCCTTCTGCCTTCTGCCTTCTGCCTTGTGCCTTGTGCCTTGTGCCTTCTGCCTTCTGCCTTCTGCCTTGTGCCTTGTGCCTTCTGCCTTCTGCCTTCACCATTCTAACTTCTAAATTCTGCCTTCACCATTCACCATTCTGCCTTCACCATTCTAAATTCTAAATTCTAAATTCTACATTCTACATTCTAAATTCTCACAACCAACTAATGACAAATGCCACTACCACTACCTAACCTAGATGACCGTAATTATGCTGACCTCTTAGAAGAGGCTATTTCTCTAATACCGAAAGAGTATCCTGATTGGACTGACCACAATCCTACTGACCCTGGCATCATCCTGATCGAGATGTTGGCTTGGTTGACGGAGATGGTGATTTACCGGACTAATCAGATTCCAGATGAAAACACACAAATGTTTCTCAAGCTGCTTAATGGTTCCCAGTGGCAGCTGGAAGGGGATTTGGAGACAGCAGTGCAGCAAACCATTGTGGATTTGCGGCAACGCTACCGGGCAGTCAGTAGTGAGGACTTTGAACAACTGGTACTACAAGACTGGCAGGAAACACCAACCGCTAAGGCTCTTGGTCCTTTTGGGGTAGTCGCTAGGGCTAAATGCATTTCTCAGCAGAATCTGGCTTTGAGTCAAGCAACTGCCAGAGAAGAACCAGCCCCAGGAAACATTAGCTTGCTGGTGGTTCCTCAAACTTTAGCTGATAACTACAGTTTGCTCTCCTTTGATGGCCAGGATGATTATCTGGAAATCCCTCACTCAGACCAACTCAATTTTGCTAACGATCACGATTTTGCCATTGAACTTTGGGTCAGACCTGAAAAAGTACAAGCTAGAACCCAAGAAACCCATAATAGTATCCTAGAAAAAGGTAGTGGTTCTGGGGGTTTTCCTTATGGGATTAGATATGAAAATCGCTCTGGTAAATTACAGGTAACTAGAAGTGATGGTACTAACTTTGCTACCATTAGTTCTACCAAAGCGATTAATGATGACAACTTTCATCACGTTGCTTTTGTAAAAGATAGTTCAACACTGTACTTATATCTTGATGGAGAATTAGAAGGCTTTACTGAAGATATCACTTCAGATAATACAATTAATAATTCATCCCTTTATCTTGGCTGTCGAGGTAACCAAAGCAATTATTTCCAAGGCATAATTACTCAATTGCGGATTTGGGAGGGAGTCCGCTTGCAGGCAGACATTAAACAGGAGATGAATGACTTTCTTAAAGGTACAGAAAAGGGATTAGTTGGTTGCTGGGATTTGGGTGAAGGCTCTGGTAGCATTGCTAAGGATAAGACTGCTAACCAAAATCATGGAACTATCCAAGGAGCCAGTTGGTATCAACCCAATATCACTGCTTCACTGTTGCAAGGCTTATGGTCTTTCTTGGATGAACGGCGGTTGCTGACTGTACGCCATCACGTAGTTACCCCAGACTACCTACCCTTGCGAGTTTGGGCGCGACTCTATCTAGTGGCGGGGGGCAATGCCCAGCAGGTTCAAGACCAGGCAAACCAGGAAGCACAAGCTTTCTTCCACCCAGTTAATTCCCAGTCTTATTGGGATGGTCAGGGTTGGCCTTTTGGTAGGAGTATTTACGTTTCGGAGCTATATCAATTACTGGATCGCATCCCTGGAGTGGACTATGTCGAGGATGTCATGGTTCATACTCATGAGCTAACCACTACTGTTTTAACTCAGGCAAGCTCAAGATCCCAGACTCAGATTACCGTTAAAGACACCACCGGTTTTAACCTAGGGGATACTATTCAACTAGACCCCAGCAGTAGTGATCAGGAATACTATACGATTAGTAGTATTGAGGAAGGACTAAAACAATTGACCTTGTCTTCAGGTTTAAATAAAGCTTATGGACTAGGTACCATGGTTTTCCGTCCCCTTAGTTTTGAGATTACTGAAGATAGCTCCAACCATCTTGAGTTCAAGGTGAATCAAGTAACGGGATTGGCAGCGGGGGATACGGTTGGGATCATTCCTACTAATAGCAATCCAGAAAATAGAGAAATTGACACTGTTGATTTTTCCAGCAATAAAATTACCCTCAAACAAGCTCTCAGCCAAGCTCCAACCACAGGGACAAAAGTGGTTCAGTTAGGAACCTGGCGGGAGGAACGCACTACACCCAAAGAAACCTACCAGTTTATCGAAAAAGAGCTGATCAGAGTTAAACTTAAAAACTATGAGTTAGTAGACTTTAACGTACAGTTGAATTTAGTAATCATGGAATACATAGGGGAGCAATGGCAATTAACTAGTTAGTAAGGGAGTAGGGAATCGGGAATCGGGAATCGGGAATCGGGAATCGGGAGTAGGGAGTAGGGAACAGTGAGTGGAATCGTAGTAGGGTGGGCATTGCTCTCGGAAGCTCTTTGATCAGTTCCCGGATCAATTAAATGGGCAATGCCCACCGATGCCCTCAAGGAACTCCCAGGATGGAATAGGGAATCGGGAACAGGCAAGTGATCTCCCCATCTCCCCATCTCCCCATCTCCCCATCTCCCCATCTCCCCACTATTCCCTATTCCCTATTCCCTATTCCCTTTTTCAACAATTCGTGTGTTTAAAACCTAGATACAAACGCGCTTATGTCCAACAACCCAAGTAGCTATCTAAACTATCTACCAGCTAACTTTCAGGAAGACCCTTTTGTTGGTCGGTTCCTGCTAGCGTTGGAGCGGGTAATGAGTGGCTTTTTACCCAGGGATACTGATGATCCGAATCCTGAGCAGTTGGCTCTAGAAGAGTACATTGACCGTATCCCTACTTACTTCAATCCCTATAATCATCCTGATTTACCAGTAGAGTCAGAGATAGCACCAACTGAGTTTATACCTTGGCTGGCCAGTTGGGTGGCTTTAAGTTTGCGAGATGATTGGAGTGAGGAGACTAAACGCCGATTTATCAGCAATATTGTGCCTCTCTATCGCCAACGGGGGACTAAGGCGGGAGTGAAGCAAATGCTAGAACTTTACACTCAAGAAGAGGTCAAAATCTACGAATTTGAACAACCTGCTCATTACTTCCAGGTGACAATCACCTTGAACGAGCGAGACCCTAAACTGCTGCAACGTCAGGAAGAAATTGCTAAGGCAATTGTCAATCAGGAGAAACCAGCTCACACCTTTTATGCTTTGCGGGTGTTAATACCCGGTATGCAAATTATTAATGAGCCCACTGAGAGTAAACCAGGCATCATCGTTGGGGTTACTACATTATTGGGCACCACAACGATATCGTAACTAAGGGAGAATTAAAATGGCAGATTATATTCAGTATCCTTACATTGACAAGCGAGTACGCTACTTCGACGGTGAGTTTTTAAAAGACCAGGATTTTATTGATGAACAAAAATATCATATTGACCGACAGCGCCGCCTAGACCAATTCCTCCGGGTTTCGGGCATTTGTGATGGTTTGACTCTTGAGACTGCTACTAATCAGGTGATTGTCACACCTGGTACGGCTCTTGACAGTGAAGGCCGACAGATTATTCTGAGTACAAACTCTCCGCCAATTGATCTCAGTGCCCACAAAAATCAGGAAGTTTACTTAGTTATTTCCTATCAAGAAGAACAATCGGATCAAACAACTGATGGAGGTTTGGGTAGCAGTGGTGCCAGGCGCTGGCATGAAAAACCCAATATCCAAGTTGCTACCCTGGGAAATGTGCCTGAGGACTCGATTGTTCTGGCAAAGCTGGCAATTGCTGGAAACGGTAATGTGACTCCTGATCTCAGTGTACGCCAGTATTCTGGAGTGCGTTTGCCTAGTGGTAATTTGGATAGTGGTGCAATCACTGGACCGACCCTGCGTTCTGGTGGTAATAGTGCCAGTAGTTTGGTTGTTATTGAGGGAGATTTGAGTGTTACAGGTACAGGGGATTCTTCCTTTGCAGGTAGCCTTGGTATCGGGATAACTGGACCGAGCAAGAAGCTTCATGTGGAAAGCGGTGAATTGAGAGTTAGAGCCAGCCATAACAACGCAGATGCTGATATCGGGGCATTCTACGCCCAAAATCTCACCCAAGGGATTGGAATTGGCTACAATCGGATCGAAGCGATTGGAAGTAATACTGATCAGGATATTAACCTTATCCCAAAAGGTAATGGAGAACTAATTGTAGATGGTGGTAATTTGACTGTTAGCGCAGGCGAAATTCAACTCGATGGTGCTCAACAAATTGTCTTTACAAAAAATGACACTAGCAACAACCTAAAATTGCAACTTTGGGATGGATACGGACTGGGTATCAATAGTCAGACTTTATTTTATGCTGCCAATGGCAACCACTCCTGGAGAGATAATAATGGCACTAATGAGAGAATGGTGTTAACCACAGCAGCCAATGGTGGTTTGACTGTCAAGGGTACAGGCAACTCTTCTTTTGCAGGTAGCCTTGGTATCGGGACAACAGATCCAGGTTCATCGAAATTAAAAGTACAAGGGAATTTAACTGTTACAGGTAATAGCACTCTCAATAATTTGACCATCGACGACTCTGCAACCCTCAGTTTCCAGAACAACACGCGGCAGATGATAAATTTGTGGGCTTCAAGCTATGGCATCGGTATTCAGAGTCATACACAGTATTTTCGCACCGCTGAAAACTTTGCCTGGTACAAAGGTGGCTCTCATCACGATAACGAACTGAATCCTGGTAGTGGTGGCACAGTCCAGATGGTGATTAAAGATGGTAATGTTGGCATCGGGACAAACGATCCAGGTTCATCGAAATTAAAAGTACAAGGGAAGTTGACGGTTAGCGCAGGCGAGATTCAACTCGATGGTGCTCAACAAATTGTCTTTACAAATAGTGACACTACCAACAACCTAAAATTGCAACTTTGGGATGGATACGGACTGGGTATCAATAGTCAGACTTTATTTTATGCTGCCAATGGCAACCACTCCTGGAGAGATACTAATGGCACTAATGAGAGAATGGTGTTAACCACAGCAGCCAATGGTGGTTTGACTGTCAAAGGTACAGGCAACTCTTCCTTTGCAGGTAGCCTTGGTATCGGGATAACTGGACCGAGCAAGAAGCTTCATGTGGAAAGCGGTGAATTGAGAGTTAGAGCCAGCCATAACAACGCAGATGCTGATATCGGGGCATTCTACGCCCAAAATCTCACCCAAGGGATTGGAATTGGCTACAATCGGATCGAAGCGATTGGAAGTAATACTGATCAGGATATTAACCTTAT
>NZ_JAAHFZ010000002.1:202934-268012 GCF_010672795.1 Moorena sp. SIO1G6 | reverse complement strand
CCAGCCATAACAACGCAGATGCTGATATCGGGGCATTCTACGCCCAAAATCTCACCCAAGGGATTGGAATTGGCTACAATCGGATCGAAGCGATTGGAAGTAATACTGATCAGGATATTAACCTTATACCAAAAGGTAATGGAGAACTAATTGTAGATGGAATTGTTAGGGCAAAGGATGCCTTCAGACCTTCAACAAATGATTGGGAAATAGCCAGAAATGGTGAGAATCTAGAAATCAGGGAACCGGAGGAAAGTAATAAAGTTTGGGCAAGATTTACAGATGATGAGAGCTTTCATTTGATTGGCACACCTAATCTGTTGGTAGATGGTGAGATTCGTGCAGGTAATTCAGATATTTACTTTACAAAAACTAATCATAACCACACTGGAATAGGAAATGCTGATGGTTATGCTGCTATTGAGAATGCCGCCAACCACGATGCTCTGATGATTCTGGGAAGGAGTGGTACATCAGTGGGAAGGCAAGTTAAGCTCTGGGATTATTTAAAAGTCCACGGCAGTGTCTCAATTACAAACAGTTTATATGTTGGGTCTTTACCTTATCGTGATGATCGCAATGTGCAGTGGGATGACAGTACTAAACAAATATGTTACGACAATTCTTCCGCTAGATCGAAGGAAAATATCATTTCTCTGGAAGACGATTTTTCTAAAATTTTGACAGTAGAACCCAAGACTTATACACGACCTAACCATCCCAATCGTTGGGAAATTGGATACATTGCTGAAGAGCTTCACGAGATTGGTCTTAACAAACTTGTTTACTACGACCAACAGGGGTTACCTGAAGCAATTAATTACCGAAAAATCAGTATGTACTTAGTTGAAGTTATCAAAGATATGGCTCACAAGAGCAGCAACTATGAACAACGGATCAATCAATTGGAACTTCAACTAAATCAACTAGTGTCAGATGACTAAGTTGAGCAAGATTGGGAGGTAGGGTAAAATGATGGGATTGAAAGCCCAACCAAACAACAACAATCGTAGGGTGGGCATTGCTGATAAAGATCATTATTGAACACCGAGCAATTACATGGGCAATGCCCACCAATGCCCAACCAACCCAATATCCATAGTTTATTGACCACGATTTTTACCTTGAAATACCTTTTACTTACAGATAAAATTAAACGATGAAAGAAAAACTCGAACAACGCTTACAATCCCTAAAATCCGAATATGAAGCTGGTCAAAAAATGCTAGCGGAACTAGAAGCGAAACAAGCTAACCTCCGAGAAACTTTACTCCGGATCAGTGGCGCAATTCAGGTACTGGAAGAAACCTTAGGGGAACCAACTGATACAGCCGAAAACAACACTCAGCCATCGGAGGTAGTTGGTGCTCAAGTAGAGTAGGGAGTAGGGAATCGGGAATCGGGAGCGGTGCGACCCGTGGCGAATTTAATTCGCCTACGGAAAGCGCACCGAGGGAGTCGGGAATCGGGAGATATATTGTAGGGTGGGCATTGCTGATAAAGATCATGATTGAACGCTGAGGCATTAAATGGGCAATGCCCACCAATACCCAATTAGAATCGGGAATCGGGAATCGGGAATCGAATCGTAGGGTGGGCATTGCTGATAAAGATCATGATTGAACCCCGAACAATTAAATGGGCAATGCCCACCAATACCCAATCATAATCGGGAATCGGGAATCGGCAATCGAATCGTAGGGTGTGCATTGTTAATTACAATCATGATTGAACCCCGAACAATTAAATAGGCAATGGCCACCAATATCCAATCATAATCGGGAATCGGGAATCGAATCGTAGGGTGGGCATTGTTAATTACAATCATGATTGAACCCCGAACAATTAAATAGGCAATGGCCACCAATATCCAAAAATCCATGGGTACTCTGGTTGGTGGGCATTGCCCAGATGAATTCCGGCAGCATAGGGGGTTGGAAACAGGCTTTTCCCACCCTACAAAATGATCATGATTTAACGGCGAACAATTAAATAGGCAATGGCCACCAATACCAAAAATCCATGGGTGCTCTGGTTGGTGGGCATTGCCCAGGTGAATTCCGGCAGCATTTGGGGTGGGAAACCAGCAATGCCCACCCTACAGAATGCTACAAAATGCTTACGCACTAAGGAAATGGCCACGCTACGGGAACGAGGTTTATGTTAAGCTGTTCGGTGTAGCGTGGGTCCAAGGCTCACGGCTGACAGCTGACCCCTGAATGCTTAGGTTATGGAAACGACAAAATTGTTGAGTCAAGGTCAAGTTATTATTCCTAAGTCTCTGCGAGATGCTCATGACTGGGAAACAGGTCTTGAGTTAATCGCAATTGATACGGGAGATGGGATTCTTTTAAAACCGAAAAACCCTTTTCCAGAAACACTATTAAATCAAGTGGCTGGTTGTTTAAAGTATGACGGCACTCCTAAAAGTCTTGAGGATATGGATGAGGCGATTCGGCAAGGGATAGAGGAGTTATGGCATGATCGCTGTTGATACGAATGTAGTTGTTCGGCTATTGACTCAGGATGATCAGTTACAGTTCAACAAGAGTGTAGAGATTTTCAGGAAGCAAGAGGTTTTTATTGCAGATACGGTAATTCTAGAAACGGAATGGGTTTTGCGTTTTGCTTATAAGTTCAAACCCGCCGCTATCTGTCAAGGGTTGAGAAATCTTTTTGGTTTACCCAATGTTCATCTTAGCAACCCTAGCTTGATGGCTCAAGTTATTCAATGGCATGAAAATGGTTTAGATTTTGCTGATGCCTTTCATTTAGCCCTGAGTCAGCATTGTTCAGAGTTTTACACCTTTGATCAGAAATTTGCTAAAAAAGCTCAAGGGTTAACCCAATGTCGGGTAGATAAGCTCTAAAGAATGCGCGAATGCGCGAATTTAGTCGGGAGAATCGTAGGGTGGGCATTGCTGTTGAAAGAACAAAATTGTTCAGGGATCAATTAAATGAGCAATGCCCACCAATCCCCAAGCAGGGGTCAAGTATAATCGGGAATCGGCAATCGGGAATCGGGAATCGGCAATCGAATTTTTGGGTGGGCATTGCGCCGTTCAATCATGATTTAACGGCGATCAATTAAATGGGCAATGCCCACCAATGCCCACTTTTGGAGCATCGCACTAATCCGACCCCATGCAGTTAAAGTGCCTGATAGCTGATAGCTGACGGCTGAATACTTACGTTTCAAGAGTGTAGTTTTCTTCAACACAAAGCTGGTGCAATTGAGCGAAAGCCTCGGCTATTGAGGGCTTTTGACACTGCTGACGCCAAGCCAAGAACTCTTGAAAAGTCTGAGCCTCTACCACCACCGCCACCAGTTGATTGTGGTCGTAAATCAACTGAGGCTCAGTAGCTGTAGCAGTGATCAGTTCAGATAACTTTTGCTGTGCCTCTTCAATTCTCCAAACCATCAGCTTACCTCACTGCTTTATGCTTTGCGTCCGGGATTGCCTTCCAAGCTAATTTATTTAGCTACACCTACTCTAGTATAGGGATACTTTGGAAGGATTGGGGGTTGGAAGCCGGCAATGCCCACCCGACAAAAGCTACAAAATGCGATCGCGTAGCGGCTCCAAAGGATCATCGCACTAGGGATTTAGCTAGACTATAGTCATGAACCATAGCCCTATAGCTAAAAACCCGGAAAATGTCTGAAGGATACGACTTAGCGGAAGCTCGCGATCGCTTTGCTGAAATTGTCCATGATGCCGAACAGGGTAAGCCGGTACAGATTACGCGCCTGGGTAAACCTGTAGTGATTGTGTTATCACTCCGGGAGTATCAACGCTTGGCATCAGAGAATTTATCAGAGAATTTAGGATTTGGGGCAGCTTTGGCCGAATTTCGTCAGAAGTATCAAATACAGGCTTTAGATATCAATCCTGATCAAGTGTTCAACCAGGTTCGGGTAGGCTCTTGTGGAAACAATCAAACTACAGAGTGACTGGGATTCACTTGCCTTGATAGAGTTATTTTGCACTGAACCTCAAACTGTTCGAGCTCAGGATGGTTATTGGTGCTACGAAGTAACAGATACCTCAGATACCAGTCTCAAGTTTGGGGTTAATACCATTGCTGAATCTATCCAAATAGAGCTAAAGCTTGCCGGAGAGTCCAAAGCAATCCTGAGCTTTGAATTAATAGAATCCATCGAAATTATAGACTATCATCAAGGAAAATTTTCCTTTATAGTCCCCCGCGATAATCAAGCAATAAAGACCGTAATCAACATTGAACTACGTCCTAAAATCCAGGTTCACTGTTCTACCCTAAGTCTATCACCTCAGAAAAATTAGGAATTGAGAATTGAGAATTGAGAATTGAGAATTGTAGAATTGTAGAATTGTAGGGTGGGCATTGCTGATAAAGATCAAAATTGAACGCCGAACCATGAAATGGGCAATGCCCACCAATACCAAAAATAATGTAGAATGAAGAATTGAGAATAGAGAGAATTGTAGGGTGGGCATTGCTTAGAAAGATCAAAATTGAACGGCGAACCATGAAATGAGCAATGCCCACCAATACCAAAAATAATGTAGAATGAAGAATTGAGAATAGAGAGAATTGTAGGGTGGGCATTGCTGATAAAGATCAAAATTGAAGGCCGAACCATGAAATGGGCAATGCCCACCAATACCAAAAATAATGTAGAATGAAGAATTGAGAATTAAGAATTGAGAATTAAGAATTGTAGGGTGGGCATTGCTGATAAAGATCAAAATTGAACGCCGAACCATGAAATGGGCAATGCCCACCAATACCCAATAATCTTTTCCCACCCGACAAAATGCGATCGCTATCAACCATTGGTGGGCATTGTTCAGGTGAATTTGGGCAGCATAGGGGGTTGGACACCAGCAATGCCCACCCTACCAAATGTGTAATCTTGCTTCTTGTGTAGGATCAAGATAGCAACAGAGTTCTCAGACCAATCATGCAACTGGAAGATTATTTTGTATTTCTTGCCCCTAATGATATCCGAGTCAGAGGCACAAGAGTAGGAATTGAAACCATCCTCTATGATTTTATCCATCGTCAGCGTACTCCTGAAGAAATTTCCCAAAGTTATCCAACCCTGGAACTAGAGCAAATTTATGCTACGATTCTGTATTACCTGCATAACCAAGAAACGGTCAGTACTTACCTCACTAATTGGTTAGACCATGGTCGTAAAATGCTAGAACAACAGCAGCAAAATCCTTCCCCAGTTGTGGTCAAGCTGATGCAACTCAAGGCTGAACGAGAAGCAATCAAGAAGGGAAATGACCATTAAGTATCTACTGGATGAAAATGTTGATCATATCTATCAAACTCAACTGCGACTGTACAAACCAGACTTAGTGGTGTTGGTAGTTGGTGGTTCGGATGCTCCCCCCAAAAGAACCCTCGATCCAGACATTCTCTGCTGGTGTGAAGAAAATGACTTCGTACTTGTAACAAATAACCGCAGCACTATGCCAGTACATCTAGCAGATCACCTTGCCCAAGGTCGTCATATACCTGGGATTTTGATTCTCAATCCTAATTTCAGCATTGGTGAAACCCTTGATGAATTAATTTTGATTGCTGAGGCATCTTTTGAGGACGAATATCAAGATCAAATTATTAATCTACCTTTGTCCAAACTAAGATGATACCATTGTTGTTAAGGATAATCGTAGATAATCGTAGGGTGGGCATTGCTGGGGAAGATCAAAATTGTTCGCCGATAAATTAAATGGGCAATGCCCACCAATGCCCTTATATCCTAGTAAACTTGGTGGGCATTGCTCAACTGAGATGATACCATTGTTGTTAAGGATAGTTGTAGGGTGGGCATTGCTGGGGAAGATCAAAATTGTTCGCCGATAAATTAAATGGGCAATGCCCACCAATGCCCTTATATCCTAGTAAACTTGGTGGGCATTGCTCAACTGAGATGATACCATTGTTGTTAAGGATAGTTGTAGGGTGGGCATTGCTGGGGAAGATCAAAATTGTTCGCCGATAAATTAAATGGGCAATGCCCACCAATGCCCTTATATCCTAGTAAACTTGGTGGGCATTGCTTGTGTAGGATCAAGAGAAAAAGTTTATGTTAAGCTGTTCGGTGTAGCGTGGGCCCAAGCCTCACGGCTGACAGCTGACCCCTGAATGCTTAGGTTATGGAAACGACAAAATTGTTGAGTCAAGGTCAAGTTATTATTCCTAAGTCTCTGCGAGATGCTCATCACTGGGAAACAGGTCTTGAGTTAATCGCAATTGATACCGGAGATGGGATTCTTTTAAAACCGAAAAACCCTTTTCCAGAAACACTATTAAATGAAGTGGCTGGTTGTTTAAAGTATGACGGAACTCCTAAAAGTCTTGAGGATATGGATGAGGCGATTCGGCAAGGGATAGAGGAGTTATGGCATGATCGCTGTTGATACGAATGTGGTTGTTCGGCTATTGACTCAGGATGATCAGTTACAGTTCAACAAGAGTGTAGAGATTTTCAGGAAGCAAGAGGTTTTTATTGCAGATACGGTAATTCTAGAAACGGAATGGGTTTTGCGTTTTGCTTATAAGTTCAAACCCGCCGCTATCTGTCAAGGGTTGAGAAATCTTTTTGGTTTACCCAATGTTCGTCTTGCCAACCCTAGCTTGATGGCTCAAGTTATCCAATGGCATGAAAATGGTTTAGATTTTGCTGATGCCTTTCATTTAGCCCTGAGTCAGCATTGTTCAGAGTTTTACACCTTTGATCAGAAATTTGCTAAAAAAGCTCAAGGGTTAACCCAATCTCGGGTAGATAAGCTCTAAAGAATGCGCGAATGCGCGAATTTAGTCGGGAGAATCGTAGGGTGGGCATTGCTGTTGAAAGAACAAAATTGAACGGCGATAAATTAAATGGGCAATGCCCACCAATGCCCACCGGACAAGATCAGCGTACGCACTACAAAATGCGATCGCATAGCGGCTCCAAAGGAGCATCGCACTATTGGGCATTTAAGTTTTTGAGGATTTTGTGTGCCAAAAATTCTTTGATTTCTGTATGTCGTGGTACAGCTTCAGTAACTCCAGTTTGAGGATTAATCCAAAGAGAATGAGAAGAGCCTTCTCGCTTAAGATAGCAACCCGCCTTCCGTAACTTTTTTTCTAATTCTTTACGTTTCATGGAATGGAAATAGAAATTGTATCCTCGATCGCTTCTTTGGGTAGTCCTCGACGAATATCAGCTAAACGATCTTCAAAAATCAGTTGAATGGCATTTTTCAAGCTTTCTTTGGCTTCTTCAACCGTTTCTCCTTGACCATTTGCACCAGGGATTTCAGGACAAATCGCCCAATATCCTCCTTCTGTTGCTGCCTCAATGATGGCGGTTAAGTCTGCGTTCATAAAAATCTCCTTAGATGGTTTATTAATCATAGCAATTATCATAGCTATGAGGTACACAATTTTTGAATTTTAGGGAACAGGGAACAGGGAACAGGGAACAGGGAAGAGAGAAGAGGGAATAGATAATCGTAGGGTGGGCATTGCTGTGCAATATCAAAATTGTTTAGGAATAAATTAAATGGGCAATGCCCACCAATACCCAAGAATCATTATTTTAGAATTTAGAATTTAGGGAGAATCGTAGGGTGGGCATTGCTGAGCTTGATCATGATTGAACCCCGAGCAATTAAATGGTCAATGCCCACCAAGTCGGGAGTCGGGAGAATCGTAGGGTGGGCATTGCTGAGCTTGGTCATGATTGAACCCCAAGCAATTAAATGGGCAATGCCCACCAATACCTTTAAATCTTTGGGTGGGTAAAGCAATGGTGAATTCGGATAGGATTGGGGGTTATAAACCAGCAATGGGTACCCTGCTTGGTGGGCATTGCTCAGATGAATTTGGGCAGGGTTTGGAGTTCGTTTCAAGCAATGCCCACCCTACAAAATTATTAATTTTTAATTATGAAATAAAACCTTCAACCAAATAACTTTCAACCTTCAACTTTTGAGCAGAGTTGATTCAATAACTCTTTTGGAATGGCTTCAAAATTTTCTAACAAAAAATCCATTAAGGCCAAATGATATAAGGAATCAGAAGAAGGAGATTTATAGCGAGAACCTTGAGCGAGCCAGGTGTTAACAGCGTAAGTTGAGCGGCAGCAGATTTGAGCAATGTCTTCTTGGTTAACTTGCCATTTCCAATAAAACGCCTGGGGAGTCATGGATAGTCGGCAGAAGCTGTATAGGTTGATCAAGATTCGCTCTCGCTCAGTGATGGCACGAGGCATTGAAAGTGGCCTTGTGGATTGGCTCTGGGCAATTTGGGCAAGGCGGTCTAGGGCTCGCTGACACTTAATCAGATGATCATTCGAGCGTTTTTTTGGCATGATGGAATTACCTCAAACATAGTGTTTGCTTGGGGGTATAAGCCGCGCTTCCAGGTGGCAAGCTATAAGCGCGGCTTTTTGTCCAAGAATCGTATCGAAATAACGGACATTTTTATTATTACTAATATCTTGGAAAAAGTCAAGAGTTATTTTAATATTTAATATTTTTTTACAATATTAAGAAATTGACTAGTTTGGGATTTTATAGATAAAAACAATCATTTTTTTAAGGTAATTTGGGTTTATTAATATAAACATCGTAGGGTGGGCATTGCTGATTAAAATCATGATTGAACGGCGAACAATTAAATAGGCAATGCCCACCAATACCAAAAATCGTAGGGTGGGCATTGCTGATTAAAATCATGATTGAACGGCGAACAATTAAATAGGCAATGCCCACCAATACCCAATTATAATCGGGAATCGGGAATCGGGAATCGGGAATCGAATCTTTGGGTGGGCATTGCGGATGAAAATCAAAATTGAAGGCCGAGATCCCCTGGTTGGTGGGCATTGCTCAGGTTAATTCCGGCAGGATTTGGGGTTGGAAACCAGCAATGCCCACCCTACAAAATGCCTACTGATTAAAATCATGATTGAAGGTTGGTGGGCATTGCTCAGGTTAATTCCGGCAGGATTTGGGGTTGGAAACCAGCAATGCCCACCCTACAAAATGCGTTCGCGTAGCGTGACCAAAGGTCAATCGCGCCCCGCGTGGCCATTCGCGTAGCATGGCCCAAAGGCCAAGGCCAATCGCGCCCCGCGTGACCATTCGCGTAGCGTGGCCCAAAGGCCAAGGTCAATCGCTTCCAAAGCGCCAATGGCCACCGGACAAAATGCGTTCGCGTAGCGGCTCTTTTGGAGCATCGCACTAGAAAAATCTCCTGAGCCGGAGCGTCGAGCTAGGAAAGATGGTGAAGGTAAAACAGTTTTTTGAGTTTTCGGTGATGACGCAGGGAGTTAAACTAGGAAAATTTGTGGCATTGAATCGAAATGCCGCCATTCATCATACTAAGGCTTTTGCTCACCTAGAGAGTCTTGAAGGGAAGTATGGGAGGTGTGCTAAGTTGGGACAGTTTGGGAAGTTTGGGAATTCGACTAATTTCTAGTTATGAGAAATCCTAAAAAGCAGTTAACTATCTTATCATGGACTCACTACATGTTTGGGGGATTTTGCGGATTTTACTCCCTGTTTATACTAATGTTATATATTCCTTTTGGTCTGTTCATGATTGGTGCAACTGACTCAATTCCTGCAGACTTATCAGGAGAGTTATCAGAGTGGTTTAAGTTATCACGAAATGTATCATCGGACTTGCCTGGCTATTTGCTAGTCATTTCTGGTGCCATACTTTTCATCCTTGGAGAAATATTTGCTTTTGCTATCATTCTCTCAGGATATATGCTCAGAAAAAGCAAGAATTATTGGTTTTCATTTATGATAGCTTGCCTACTCTGCTGGTTCAGACCATTTGGCACACTTATTGGAATTTTAACGATTGTTGTTCTATCTCGGCAATCTGTAAAAAAATTATATCCTTTTAAGTATTAAAAGGGAATAGGGAATCGGGAATCGGGAGTCGGGAATCGGGAATCGGGAATCGGGAATCGGGAGTCGGGAGTCGGGGTGCATCTCATATTTGTAAAAAAGAAGGGAAGTGTGGAAAGTGTGGGGAGTGTGGGAATTTTATTAGAATTTTTGCCTAATTTCATGCATTGAGATGCACCCGGGAGTAGGGAGTAGGTAACAAAAATTATCACAATTCATTTAGGTACCCTATCGTGTGGATTAAATTGGATGCGTTCGCGTAGCGGCTCTTTTGGAGCATCGCACTATTCCTGATTCCCGATTCCCTACTCCCGATTCCCTACTCCCTACTCCCTACTCCCTACTCCCTATTCCCGACCATGAGGTTTAAGGAGACTAGCCAAATCAGGACCACTGGGAATAATTCCACCTGGATTGAGGGGGAACAGATTTCCGTAGTAATCGCGCTTGACATCCTCCAAGCTACAAGTATCGGCAACTCCAGGAAGCTGATACAAGTCACGCAGGTAGGGGCCTAAGTTATTGTAGTCCTGAATTCTGAAACGGTTGCACTTGAACAATCCATAATAGACCACATCAAAACGGAACAGAGTGGTAAATAGACGCACATCTGCCAGAGTTACCCTATCCCCACACAGGTATCTACTGGTCTCTAGGGCTCGATCAATCTTATCCAAGGTTGTGAATAGCTGGTCGCAAGCTTTCTCATAAGCCTCTTGGGTCTGGGCAAAACCGCAGCGATAGACTCCATTATTCACAGCGTGGTAGATAGTCTCATTCCACACATCAATGGTTTCCTTCAGTTCCTCTGGATAAAGGTCTAGGGTAGGATTAGTAGCGAACTCATTGAACTGTGAGTTCAGGATTACTATAATTTCTGCACTCTCATTGTTGACAATGGTTTTGCTCTGTTTATCCCACAGCACTGGAACTGTGCAACGACCGTTGTAGCCTGTTTTTGCCAGCTCGTAAAGCTCAGGAAGCGTGTCGCAGCCTTCCTGCTGCTGATTAAATACCCAAATCCCCTGATTGGAAGAAGGAGAGGCAATGAATACCGGTATTGAGTCTTGGAGTCCTTTGAGTGCCCTTACCACTAGAGTGCGGTGGGCCCAAGGACAACCGAGTCCTACATAAAGACAGTAGCGTCCTGCTTCCGGTTGGTAAGGATTCTCTGCTTCTGTCCCAATAAAATTCCTAAACTCGCTGGCAGGGCGAATGTACTCTCCAGAATTATTCCGTGGAGCCAGCTTCGACATCATCATTTGCCAGAGAGTTGTCCAGACAAACTTTCCCAACCTGATGATTAGTGTTGGCGGGAGTGACTTGCCTTTTTTCTTAGTTTCAGCAGCTCCGGTCATGATCGGAATTTAGTAAGACATCTCTAAGATACCAACAAATTCTGACCAGTGGCCTGATTACCCTAGTAGTGCTGAAAAAGAACCCTAACTTACCGTGTTGAAGTCAGGGCTCTTTTTCAGTCAAATCTTCTGGTTTTCCCAACCAAATTACTCCGGTTTAGCTAGCTCTCTCCCTTAGAATTATCCTCTGAATCGATCTTTGGTACCCAATTAGGAGTTTCTGACCCTTCCCAACCAGCAGGACGTTTAGAGTTGTACCAGGCAATGGAGCCAATCACAACTGCTGCCACAAAACCCACAACATACACTAGGGTAAACCACAAGGGAAAACTGCCTGCTTCCATCAATACATACATAGCCGGTTTAGATTTTCTGGTATTTCCGTTATCGTACCATCCAGCCTGATGGCTTCGATAGCTTAAGCTATCAGCTATCAGCTTTCAGCCATCAGCTATCAGCTATCAGCTTTCAGCTTTCAGCTATCAGCTTTCAGCTTTCAGTATTGAGCTATCAGCTTTCAGCTTTCAGCTTATGGCTTAGGTCACAGGGTCGAAGCCTGTGCCACAAAGCTGTTCGCGCAGCGTGGGCCAAAAGCCCACGGCTGATGGCTGACCGCTGACCGCTGACCGCTGACCGCTGACCGCTGACCGCTGACCGCTGACCGCTGATGGCTGACCGCTGACCGCTGATGGCTGACCGCTGACCGCTGACCGCTGACGGCTAACAGCACCTACTTTCTAGCTGCTGGGGGAGCTAACGGACCTCCTGCTGGCCTGCGTTGAGGCTTAGGACGAGCCACCGGTTTGGGAGCAACTCTGGGTGCTGGTGCTGGCCTGCGCCTTGCTCGTGCTGGTGCTGGTCTGCGCCTTGCTGGTGCTGGTGCATACCTGCGCTTGGCTGGTGCTGACCGTCGTCTCGGGGCAGTGTTTCTAGGCGTATAGCGTCTGGTGGTACTTTTACGGGGATAAGACCGTTTAGTTGTAGCTTTGCGACGGTAATACCGTTTGGGTTGAGAGTTCTTCCTAGACACCCTGACCCGACTACTACGCCGCCGTGTAGAACTGGCTCTTCTAGTTGAACTACCTCGTCTTGAACTAGTTCTTCTCCTTGACCGACTTGTGGAAGCGGTAACGGTAGTGGGAACAAATTTTTTGTTAATAACTCGTTTGGGTTTAATCGGCTGAGCTTCAATGGTAGCTTCCCTACCTGATAACTTCCTGGGGCGCTCAGTAAAAGACTCACGGTCTAAGTCTTCGATTACCTCCAACATGAACCGACGCCAGGTGGCAGCAGCAGTTGCACTAGACCCCCTGGTAGGCTTGTTATCATCATTACCTAACCAAACCCCAGCTACTAATTGGGGAATATAGCCCACAAACCAGAGGTCACGGGCATCATCCGTAGTGCCGGTTTTGCCAACTGCTGGTCGTCCAATTTGAGCCGCTGTCCCGGTACCCCCGGTAACCACACCCCTGAGCATCCAGGTCACAATGGCTGCTGTTTCTGCATCAATAGCTCGCTCACCCTCGAGTTTGTGGTCGTAAATCACGTTACCGTGCTGGTCAATAATCCGGCGAATCCCATGAGCATCGTGGTGAATGCCTTGGGCGGCTAAGGTGCCATAGGAACTGGTGAGTTCTAACAGGTTTACCTCAGATGCTCCTAGGGCGAGGGAGTAGGTGGGATGGAGTTTAGATTTAATCCCCATTTTTTGAGCCAGCTTGATAATCGGCTCCCAGCCCACATCCACTAGGGTTTTTACTGCTACTACATTCACCGAAGAAATCAGGGCATCCCGCACTGAGATCGAACCCCGGAATCTCTCACTGTAGTTTTTAGGTTCGTAACCATCTACTATATACCCCGCATCCATGTAGCCTTTATAGGGAGACATCCCTGTTGCTAGTGCTGCGGCATACACGAATGTTTTGAATGTAGAACCAGGCTGACGCTGAGCTTGGGTGACCCGATTGAGGTAATTATTGCTATCTAGGTCATTAAAATCCTTACCCCCGACCATGGCTTTGATCTGACCATTGCGGGGATCCACGGCAACTAGTGCAGCTTGTCCAAACCGCTGGTAACGACCATAGGTTTTCATGGTCTTTTGGACAGCAGTTTCAGCGGCATCTTGCCACTCTAAATTAATTGTAGTTTCAATGGTCAGCCCTTTCTTACCCAGTACTTCTTTGGAAACGTATTTGGGCAATTCTTGTTGAATATATTCCGTGAAATAAAAGGCTTTACGCTCCAGTCGCTTCGGTTGGCTTGCCTTAATAGTTAGGGGTTCAGCCATAGCTTTGTTGGCTTCAGCCTGGGAGATGTAGCCATTTTCCAACATCCGCTGCAATACTACATCACGACGCTCTTTGGCTGCTTTTTGCCTAGAGCTATTGATTTTACCCTCCAACAATGGCGAGTAAACACTAGGAGCTGGGGGTAATCCCGCCAGTGTTGCCATTTCTCCCAAGGTCAGGTCTTTTACGGGTTTACTAAAATAGACCCAAGCCGCATCAGCAATCCCGTAAGCACCGGAACCCAAATAGACTAAGTTTAAATAGCGCTCCAGGATTTGATCTTTGGTCAAATCCTGCTCAATTTTCTGCGCCATGCGCATTTCTTTGAGTTTCCGTACGATGCTGCGTTCGTGATCAAAGAAAACAATTCTAGCGAGTTGCTGGGTAATCGTGCTACCACCTTCTACTACTCCCCCAGCTTTGAGGTTAGCCACAGTAGCACGAAGAATACCCTGGGAATCTACCCCTTTATGCTCTTTAAAGCGTTGGTCTTCAATAGCAATGAAGGCTTGAATCAGGGTTTCGGGTATTTCCCAAATCTTCAGGGTCTCATGGCTAGCTGGCCCAATTTGCTGGATAATAGTGCTGTCGGCAGCTTTGATCGTGATGGTGCCATCTCGAACATAGGTCAAGACATCCTTAGTAGAATCTGGCAGAGAGCTTTCTAGCTTTTGCCAACCCCAACCCAATGCGATCGCACTGCCACCCACCCCTAGTCCGATCCAAAACCAGGAGCGACGATAGATTGCTTTTGGTCCGATTAGCGGTTTGATAACCGTAGTAGATACACGCTTGATTCCGTTTAGAGTTTGGGCAACTACCCTCGACCGCTTCCGCCGTCTTGGCTTTGATGAGGGGTGCTTGCCATCATTAGACGCAACACTCCCATTCTTATCCGATTTCTCCGTCAGTTTCTTTGAGGGATTCGGAGGGTTGTGACTATGTCGATCTTGGGGCTTCGGGGAAAATATTGACACATCAACTCCTTAGCAATACAAAAGCAGCCATAACTTTTTGTCTTATAACTTGTTGTCTATTTTAGGGCTTGAAATCTTAATTTAGTGGATCTGTCACTTTTTTCCTTCTGCTTGGGGAAAATCCGGATTTCTACGTACTAGGTAAGCATTCAGCTATCAGCTATCAGCTATCAGCTTTTGAATAAAACAGGTAAGCAAAAGTTTAATCTGAGTTACCTCTGCTGGGATGGGATTCATAGTCTTTGGCTAATAGTTAAGTTAAGATCTTCTGCCCGTAACAGCTGATCTTCAAGTTCACTGGCTGAACCCATAGCAATTTGAAGGAAACCGGCTAGTTCGGCAACTCCGTTCCCTTAAGCATTAAGCTGACTGCTGACAGCTGACGGCACCTCAAGTAGCACCATCTGTAGCCCATATGCTTACTCATGAACCAAGCATAATGAAAATATTAAACTAAACCTTATTTTTTGCTATTCTTCAACATTATTCGTCCTCTTTAAACCCTGTGGTATTTTCCTCCGAGCGTCTTCTGTTTACACCAGCCACTCCTGACGACCATGCTATTCCTACTATTTTTGCCTTTCCTAATCAATACAACATCGGTATTACTAGTCTCGGCTATCAGATAGTGTGGGCATCTCTAGCCTTGCGCCCTGACCTAATGGTCAGCCGCTTGTTCACGGATTACCATGAGCCATTACCGAGACAGCCAGAATTACTTGGTTATTCTATATCATGGGAATTGGATTATGTCAATATCTTAGGGGGATTGGAATTTTTGGAGATACCCCTATACTCAGCACAACGGGACTCTAGCCATCCCCTAGTGTTTGGTGGCGGTCCCGTGTTAACCGCTAATCCAGAACCCTTTGCTGACTTCTTTGATGTGATTTTGCTCGGAGATGGGGAAATCCTGCTAGATAATTTTATCGATGCTTATCAAGAGGTTCGCACTGCTGAACGTAATACTCAATTGCAGCATCTGGCCCAAGTCCCTGGAGTCTATATACCCAGTCTATATCAGGTAACCTACCATGACCTAACGAGTGCGATCGCATCCATTAAACCAGTGTCTGATCAGATTCCTACCACGGTATCTAAACAGACCTATCGGGGCAATACCCTGTCTGCTTCCACAGTGGTTACCGAAAAAGCCGCTTGGGAAAACATCTACATGGTAGAAGTGGTGCGCAGTTGTCCAGAAATGTGTCGCTTCTGTCTGGCCAGTTACCTCACTTTACCATTTCGTACTCCTAGCGCGATCGATTCGTTGATTCCAGCTATAGAACGGGGATTAAAGGTAACAGACCGGATTGGCTTACTGGGAGCATCAGTCACCCAGCATCCCGAGTTTGATGTGTTGTTAGATTACCTAAATCAGCCACAATACGACCATGTGCGCTTGAGTATTGCCTCAGTGCGAACCAATACAGTAACGGAAAAGCTTGCCCAAACCCTAACTAAACGTAACACCCGTTCGATTACGATTGCAGTGGAAAGTGGCTCACAACGGTTGCGCGAGATTATTAATAAGAAGCTCAGCAATGACGAAATTATCCAGGCAGCAGTGAATGCTAAAGCAGGGGGATTAAAACGTCTCAAAATCTATGGGATGGTAGGAGTTCCGGGAGAGGAAATAGCAGATGTTGAAGAAACTGTAGGGATGATGGAACAGATTAAGAGAGCAGCCCCCGGTCTAGGCTTAACCCTCGGATGCTCCACCTTTGTTCCCAAAGCTCATACACCCTTTCAGTGGTTTGGTGTCAATCCCCAAGCCCAGAAGCGCCTCAAGTTATTGCAGAAAAAATTGCGATCGCAAGCCATAGACTTTCGACCAGAAAGCTACAACTGGTCAGTAATTCAAGCACTGATTTCCCGAGGGGATCGTCGCTTATCCCAACTCTTAGAACTAACCAGGCATTATGGGGATTCCTTAGGCAGTTTCCGCCGTGCCTTTAAACAATTGCGAGGACAGTTACCTGAACTAGACTTCTACGTCTATACCGACTGGTCAACAGAGCAAGTCTTGCCTTGGAGTCATCTGCTTGGGCCACTTCCCCAGGCCACCTTGCTCAAGCACTTAGGTGCTGCTACAGCCCTGGGCCTAGGGAATGGGGAATAGGGCGTGTGGGAAGTGTGGGAAGTGTGGGAAGTCAGTTATTTTATTAAACGGGGTACCTATTTGAGCCAAAGTTCCCGACTCCCGACTCCCGACTCCCGACTCCCTGTGCCCTTTGCTATTTATTATTAAGCATTCAGCTATCAGCGTGTCGCGTATCAGCTATCAGCCAAAGGCCTGTGGCCACACTACTTGAGCTCCGAACAGCTTTTGAATAAAATAAGCTGACGGCTGACGGCTGACGGCTGAATGCTTAGATTTATTACTGTTACTAATGACAACCTATGCTTAAGCTCTTAACTGAAATACAGAATACATGGCAGGATATAGTCCTACCTGTAGATAAAAGAAAAGATTGTTGGACAGTTAGCCAACAATTCCGTGATCATGTCAAACAATTTTTACCGAAAAAACAATATTCCTTATTAGAGGTGGGATGTTACAAGGGGCTGACGGCAAAGCACTTATCCGATCACTTTACTAAATATCTAGGTTTAGATGTTAACGATAGGTACCTGAGAGTAGCAAGATTAAACAATATTTTTAATTACCATGTCAAATTCCAAAGATTTGATGTGTATACTTCTGATTGGAATCAGTTAACCTTTCCTGCTGATGTGGTTTTAATAGATGCACGTCATAAATATGAGTATATCAAACAAGATATTGATAACTGTTTAAAGCGATTTAATAATGCATTGATAATTTTTGATGATTATGGAGCATGGGAAAGCGTCTATAGGGCAGTTAATGAAGCGATCGATGACGGTAAGTTAGAGGTAGTTAAAGAAATTGGAGTTGAGAAAGGTCAACAACTGTGGCCAGATCAGAATAATCCATACTCTTACACACATTTTGGCTCAGAAGGATTGATTTGCCGTAGTAGTAGAGCGGTTTTCAATTAGGTTAGTTTTTGAGGGAGCAGGGAGTAGGGAGTAGGGAAGTCAGATTAGCTGCACCTAACATTAGACTCTAGGGTTGAGTAATATTTGTTCTCTACTTCGTTTATTCTGGTAGCGGCTTAGAGCATTGCTTTAGTGTGAGAGGGTAATGATGTGATCCCATTCCAGTTGAGATGGTAATCATGCGTTCGCGTAGCGGCTCTTTCAGAGCATCGCATTCCAGTTGAGATGGTAATCATGCGTTCGCGTAGCGGCTCTTTCAGAGCATCGCATTCCAGTTGAGATGGTAATCATGCGTTCGCGTAGCGGCTCTTTCAGAGCATCGCATTCCAGTTGAGATGGTAATTATGCGTTCGCGTAGCGGCTCTTTCAGAGCATCGCATTCCAGTTGAGATGGTAATCATGCGTTCGCGTAGCGGCTCTTTCAGAGCATCGCATTCCAGTTGAGATGGTAATCATGCGTTCGCGTAGCGGCTCTTTCAGAGCATCGCATTCCAGTTGAGATGGTAATTATGCGTTCGCGTAGCGGCTCTTTCAGAGCATCGCATTCCAGTTGAGATGGTAATCATGCGTTCGCGTAGCGGCTCTTTCAGAGCATCGCATTCCAGTTGAGATGGTAATCATGCGTTCGCGTAGCGGCTCTTTCAGAGCATCGCATTCCAGTTGAGATGGTAATTATGCGTTCGCGTAGCGGCTCTTTCAGAGCATCGCATTCCAGTTGAGATGGTAATCATGCGTTCGCGTAGCGGCTCTTTCAGAGCATCGCATTCCAGTTGAGATGGTAATCATGCGTTCGCGTAGCGGCTCTTTCAGAGCATCGCGTTACTGTTGACAGGGAAATTATGCGTTCGCGTAGCGGCTCTTTCAGAGAATCGTGTAGCAGATCCATTGGAGTTACCCCAGCCAAGCTGCGTGATCAAACCAAACGTGATTCAAGCATCTCTACCAACCTGCGAGAGCTCCTCGATTTTTGGCATTGCTGAGGGGCGGAATGAATATGAGTGGGGTGGGCATCCTGCCCGCGCGAAAATGAAACGGGCAAGATGCCCGTTCCACGGCAAGATGCCCGTTCCACAAAACTATTAAAATCATTCCATTATTAAGCAACGCCCAAAAAAAAAAGGTACCCTCAAGGGTACTGTGAAGCCAGAGTTAGATCTGACATTCTAGAAATGTGTTGATTGAAATGAATTGCACCAAGAGGTAAAACCCATGCCTTACAAATACTATAACCCCTGTGTGTTCCAAGTTCCGATCAAATTAGAAGTACCCATTGTTCTCGACATCGCTGTCGCTGCTAAGCGTAAGTGTTTTGATAAATATGAGGAAATGGAGATCGAAGAGAACGGAGCGGCTACTGATCAGTCCCCCGAACCAGTTACCAGTTAGTCCCTTCAGCAATCTTTGACAGGAATCTTTAACCGCTGGCTTTGAATTAGTTCATTTTTATTAATTTCTGCAATACCCCTAGGCTGATCAAGCCAGGTTTTTTTTTACAGCGTTGCTGAGTATGGGTATGATTTCGCCCCCCTAATATCAAGTCTGGTTGAATACCCATAATTAAGGAGAGGGTGGGAGGTGTGGGGAGATAGGGAGATTTTTATTAAGGGTAATTATCCTGACATGATATAACCCCCCAACTTTGGGTGGAACGAAACTCTCTTTCGTCCCCCAATTTTGGGGGATAATTGGGGCAGTAGCCAAATAATACCAAGAAATTCATACTTAAATTCAGCACCCAATTGAAAACTGCTAGAATTTTTAATTATGCCCTTTGTAAGTAATCGGTATTAAATTTATCAGTATAAAAATTTGGTATTATTGAGCTTAAATATTGAGTAACACCTATAGCATTATAGATCAATAGTTAGGCTATATAAAAACTATATAATAGTAGTAAAAATGATACCAATTGTCCCCCCTAAAGTTGAAGTAGTAAAAGATATTGTCCTCGGTTTAATAGAAAATAGTTATTCTAGATCTGAGGTAAAAGAATGGATCATCGGCATGCAAAAAGAGCATTCTATAATCTTCCCTGGTTGCATGAGCTTCGGGATGAAAAATAGATTTGCTGAATTTGTAATGTTTGCTTTGTTCTGCATTAATGAGGTCGGGGTTGGAAAATTTGATAGTCCTGGTGAACAGTTTATTCGAGATGTAGATCTTGAAGAATATCTAGCTTGCTTAAACGAAGAAGATTGCACAGAAATATCTGGAAATATTGTGAGACTCAGACCCCATCAGATCCAACCAGTTAAAAAAGTATACAATACTATTGTGGGTATAGATTGTGGGAATGGGCAATTACTAAAAGATATAGGCGTTTTTATAAATAGAGGTTATTTTCTTGATCTCAACGATTATCGAGAAGAAGCCTTAGTGGAATATTGTGGCTCACATTTTGTTTTATCTTACTCGCACAATATAAATAACAATGATTTATATATCGAGGGCTTTGAATGTGAAAAATAAAAGGTAGCGAAGCTATTAGTAGAACTTAATATATTACCTAATATGATTAAATGGGTCAATGACTTAATTGATAATGAAGTATGTAGATTGTGTAGGGTAGACGATAACAATAATACATTTGTTATGAAAACGTTTAGTTCTTATATTGAGGCTGAAATTGAGAGATATTCATATCAAAAAAAAGGACATAAAAAAACCTATTATTTGGAGCGATATTATACCTAAAAAATTATTGGTAAACCGTTGGGTTCTGGATAAAAAATACGGGCGTTGCTTAATTAAGGTCTGAAAAGATAACGATCAGGACCTGGAACATCCCAGAATCGGAGATAGTGAATCAGGAAACGAATGGAATATTTTAGCATTTCCTCGAATTTTGAAGTAAGCATTCAGCTATCAGCATTCAGCTATCAGCTTATGGGCTATGGGCACCCTTTGCGAACACCTGTTGAATAAAAGAGGTAAACATTTGTTTAATCTGAGTTAAGTCTGCTGACGGCTGACAACTGACGGCACCTCAAGCAGCGTGCGCGTAGCGCATATGCTTACATTTTCAATAACAAAGACTCTTGGGTTGTAGTCGCTCTAAATAATGTCTGATCTTTGGATTTTATCCTTCAATTATGGTCAGATAAGTCTGGCTTATTATCTAATACCCCTCATCACTAATATCAAGTCAGGTTGAATACCCATAATTAGAGGGAGGGTGGGAAGTGTGGGGAGATGGTCAGATGGTCAGATGGTCAGATGGGGGAGATTTTTATTAAGGGTAATTATCCCGACATGATATAAGTTAACTTTGCTTAAATTCTGGCGTAGGGTGGGTTAGGCGGCAAGTATAGCAGTCGAAGTAAAGCTTAAGACATCTTCTGCTCCCTGCTCCGAACGCGCCCCGCGTGGCCTACGGCCTCAGTCCCTGCTCCCTTTCAACCAAAAGACTATGTCCTAAACTATACTTCCCTTGCTATATTTTGAAAGCTCACTTTGTCTTAATGCAATAGCGAGTGGTTTTGGGTCTGTGTGGGTCACCTGCGGGAGCACCGCTGTTTGCCCCGTGGAAACCACGGCAGTTGCTCATGGGGGGAACCCCCTTTGGCCTCACTGCCTCCCCTTTGGCCAACTGCATCGCTTTAAGAGAGCTGTCCGCCGTAACCCACCAATAGTCAGCGACTTAAGCGGTGATTAGATTCACTCTGATAAACAGTCTCTTAGGCCATGAGCTGATCAGCTCAAAAAAAAGGTACCCTCAAGGGTACTGTGAAGCCAGAGTTAGATCTGACATTCTAGAAATGTGTTGATTGAAATGAATTGCACCAAGAGGTAAAACCCATGCCTTACAAATACTCTAACCCCTGTGTGTTCCAAGTTCCGATCAAATTAGAAGTACCCATTGTTCTCGACATCGCTGTCGCTGCTAAGCGCAAGTGCTTTGACAAATATGAGGAAATGGAGATCGAAGAGGCGGAAGGTAACGAAACTACTGAGTCACCCGCACCTCCTACCACTTAGTCCCTTTAGGCATATTTGAAAGGAATCTTTAACGGCTGGCTTTGAATTAGTTCATAATAATTAATCCCTGAAACCCCCCTAGGCTGATCAAGCCAGGGGATTTTTTTTGCCAGTCTCGTGCTTGCTTTTAGGGATCACGGAGGAGGGAGCAGGCAGCAGGTAGCAGCGATGCAGCGAGATCTTAGTGGTTTTCACGCCAGTTGCTCATCTCCCCATCTCCCCATCTCCCCATCTCCCCATCTCCCTACTCCCTATTCCCTATTCCCTATTCCCCGCCCACAAGACCACCATAGACCAGTTTCTCAACTGTCTGTACTATAAACAGTGTTAACTATGGAAAAATAAGGCTTTATTGGTGTCAGCTTTAGGACTACTGATAAAGTGGCACTGTCTCCAATCACTCCAACTGTTATTTCTATTTTACTAGTAAATAAGAAACCTTGATGATTGGAGAAAACAAATGAAAAAAGCAATCTTCTTATTAGCTACAGCTGCTGCAATTACCGTCCCTACAACTGAGGCTTTTGCTCAGCATACTTTTCCTAGTGAGCGTTCCCACTGTCTAGCCACCCTAACTGCTAGCAACCCCGATTCTCGGATCACCTTACGTTCTGGACCAGGAACTAATTATAGAAGCTTGGGTTATGGTTTAGTGGGTGATAATGTCTACGTGCTGACAGCCACTCCTCCAGAGCCAGATTACAAAATAGACAGCTTTGGCTATGGTTGGCACAGAGTAGGTTTTCCAGTAAGTGGTGCCAAAGGATGGATTCGCGACGATTTACTCAAAGTCGAATGTGCTCCCATTAATGATTAAGTAGGTCTATAGGGAAAAAAGGTACCCTCAAGGGTACTGTAAAGCCAGGGTTAGATTTGACATTATATAAATGTGTTGATTGAAATTAATTGCACCAAGAGGTAAACCCCATGCCTTACAAATACCATAAACCCTGTGTGTTCCAAGTTCCGATCAAATTAGAAGTACCCATTGTGCTCGATCTAGCTCTAGGTGCTAAGCGTAAGTGCTTTACTAAATATGAGGAAATGGAGATCGAAGAGAACGGAGCGGGTACTGAGCCAGCCGAACCAGTTGCCACTTTGTATCCTTAGGAATCTTTGAAATGATTTTTTTACGGCTGGCTTTAAAATTCTGGGCATAAATTAATTCCTATCTCTCCTCTATATCCTCCCTCCTGAGCTCAGGAGGGAGGAGTTTTATTGTAGACCAAAACCTATATCCCCCCTAAGTTAGGCCAGACTATCATCAGTTGAAAAAAAGGTACCCTCAAGGGTACTGCCAAGCCAGGGTTAGATTTGACATTATATAAATGTGTTGATTGAAATTAATTACAGCAAGAGGTAAAACCCATGCCTTACAAATACCATAAACCCTGTGTGTTCCAAGTTCCGATCAAATTAGAGGTGCCCATTGTGCTCGATCTAGCTGTAGGTGCTAAGCGTAAGTGCTTTACTAAGTATGAGGAAATGGAGATCGAAGAGAACGGAGCGGCTACTGAGCCAGCCGAACCAGTTACCACTTAATCTCTTTAGCAATCTTTGACAGCTGGCTTTTAAATTCTGGGCAGAAATTAAGTCCTATATCTCCTCCCTCCTGAGCTCAGGAGGGAGGAGTTTTATTGTAGACCTTAAGCGATAATCATGCCCACCAATACTGAACCAGATAAAAATCGTAGGGTGGGCATTGATCAGGAAGATTAAAATTAGTGAGCCTATAAATGAAATGGGCAATGCCCACCAATACCGAGGCTAAGTTATGGGAGACTATCATCAGCTCATAAAAGGTACCCTCAAGGGTACTGCCAAGAGGGATTTAGATCTGACATTATATAAATGTGTTGATTGAAATTAATTACAGCAAGAGGTAAAACCCATGCCTTACAAATACCATAAACCCTGTGTGTTCCNCCAAATAGATGAGTGGGAGGCTTAACTCCGATTGCTGCTTGACCACTCCTCACTTGGGCAACAATAAAATTTACCTTAACCGATTTGTAGGGACTTGTCCTAATAATCCCGGTTTAAGAGTATCCCATGTACTCCAAGATTTTATTCATAGTGCAGTTTTCGTTGTAAGCCGATGTGGGAGACGGTTCCACGCATACATCGCAACTGGAAAGCCGCTCTAAAAGTGCTTCCCCGGTCTTAAATCCTGTGAATTCTACAAAATCAGTCAGGTCAAGCTGTTTAGATAAAGCCTTGAGGGTTTCAGCAGCAGGGCCACTGCCAATTAGCATGAAGTGAATATCTTGGCGCTTCTTTTCCTGCACGATGTAACGTACTGCCCTCAGAAGATAGTCAATGCCCTCTGGTTCCCCCATCACTCCCATATAACCTACCAGATATTGACGACCTCTGCGGTAACTCGGGTTTGAGGGCATAATCCGAAACCGTGCCAGATCAGGTCCACTGCGCACTACAAATACTTGCTCTGGTTTCTTCCCCCCTCGGGTAAGGGCGACCTTGCGATGGGATTCGTTGGTTGAAATCACCATGTCTGCTGTAGCATAAGTCAAGCGCTCAGCCCAGCGTAGACCATGATAGAAGATATCTTTTCGTCCATACTTGGCGATGTACATCTCCGGAGCCAGATCGTGGTGATCGAAGATTACTTTTACGCCCCGGAACAATTTAAACCATCCCGCCACTAGGAAGATTAAATCTGGGGGATTGCAAATGTGGATAATGTCAAAACCCTGCTCTCGCCATACTTGGCAAGCTAAGCGAAATTGCCAATTCACAGCCCAGCTGTACTCTCGAAGATAGCCAGTAACGGAGCTTTCTTCCGGTGGTAGGGGATGGCGATAAATATGAATCCCTTCAATGACTTCATAATCTTTGTCAAACCCATTCCCTTTGGGAGAAATTGTAGTAACTTGATAGCCAGCTTTCTGTAAGCTAGTGGCTTCCATCCATACCCTTCGGTCAAAGGGAACAGGTAGATTTTCGACGATTATTAATACTTTATAAAATGAAGTCATTAAACATTATTTCCTTAATCAAATCCGTCAAACTAATCATTAAATATACTTTTAATGATAGATGCCGAAGTGATGTAAAAGATAATTGTATTGTTAATAACTGAAAAAGTTAATCAACTTTTATCATCTAGGGGTGCTTCCTTCAATGTTTTCTCAACAAGTACCGAAGAACTATATATTTGTTCCACAACATTCTTAAATTCAAATTTAGTTGGTTGCGCCCATGCCCTTTCACTCAACTGCTGTCGCAATTCTGAGTTTTCTGCTAGTTCTACTAAGGCATCACTAAGCCTCTGAATAACAGCTTCTTCCGTGAACCCATGCGTTTTTATCACCCGTCCACAGGTTTCATCCACCATCACCCCTGGTCCTCCTAAATCCAGACAAACTACAGGTAAGCCATGGGACAAAGCTTCTAGAATCACTAGCCCGCCGGAATCATGGAGACTGGGGAATAAAAAAACATCATGTTGCAGATAGGCCGAACTCAATTTTTTCTGCTCCATCCAAGGTATCCAGTCTACAGCATCCTTAATACCCAATTTTTCACTCAGTCTCTGCAGCCAAGTTTCCTCACTACCACGACCAATGACTGTAAAACGCGAATTGGGAATCTTTTGGTGCAACAGAGAAAAGGCTGTCAGCGCCAGATGTACACCTTTCCAATATAAAAAACGCCCTACAAAAAGAACATTAAAAGTATCTTTTTGTATGAATTTTTGTTCACTTACCAGAGGCATTTCCCTAATTTCATGTAGAGGGATATCAAAAATAACTTCAGACTTATACCTGTAAAATTTTGGGATCAGCTCCTGGGTATCCTTCGAGCGACAATAGATTTTTGATGCTGTGATAAACGTTAAGTTCATCAGCGGATCAAATTTAACAATAGTATTAGAAATATCGCGGATAAAATCAAATAACCAGCCTTTCAATGGGTAGCTTTTCCTGAGAAACCAAGGTGCTTTTACTCCACCAGCTACCGGTCCAAAAATGAAAGGGATGCCTAAAAGACCCATGAAACTGGGGCGTCGAATAGCAGTAGTAGTTACGTGATGAACCCGATCAAATACCACCTCCTGGGTCAATGATTTGGCGATTCGATAAGCATCCCATTGCCACCAGATACTCATCAATTGCCACAAGGCAACTGAGAGCAACATTACCTGTCTGGTAATCAGGATTTTGAACAACCGAGATAACCAGGTAGGATGGTTGCAAAAGATAAAATGTATGTTAGGGATTGGATTTACCTGAAGTTCCTGCTCTACCGGAATCTGATTATAACTCCAGGTAATCACCCAGACTTCATGCCCCATTCGAGCCAGTTGTGTCGCCCAAGCCCAGCCGATTCCGTTCTCTGAACCTGTATTAGGTTGGCACTGATAGGCTGAAAGTAATACTTTCATTGGTCAACCTCCTGTATCCAAGACATAAGCCGACATTTGTAGAAGAGACATCTAGAGAAGCCCAATAGTGTGTTCATGGAGCTGTTTTTTCAGATTTGAGCACGGAGCAATAGATATTAAGCAGGGAACTACAGTAGTCTTCTATATTGAGATGGGCAACGCTTGCTCTGGCGCTACATCCTAAGGAGAGCCGTAACCCAAGATCATTAATCAGAGTCTGCATCGCCATAGATAGTTCTGGTATCTCTCCAGGCTTAACTAGCAGACCATTGTCGCCATCTACTACTAACTCTGGTATCCCCCCTACTGGTGTGGTGATCACAGGTAAGCCCCAACCCATTGCTTCCAGCATTGCCATCGGCAGACCTTCGTTGTAAGACGGCAAGATAAATATGTTAGCTTTTGCTAAAAGATGATCACGCTCTTCTGAACTTACCCAACCAGGAATAGTTATGTTAGCAGTTAGCTCCAGACTTTTGACTAAGCTGTATGCTTGTTCTAGCTCTCCATTTCCTGCCAGAATTAGACTCGCTTGATTTTTCTCCTCAGCAGGTAAAGCAGCAAAAGCCTTGATTAGATCAAATGCTCCCTTGCGTTGACCAATGCGTCCTAGAAAGAGGATGGTCACTTTTTGGGAACCTGGGCGATAGGGAACCGGCGAGGGAAGTTTTACTGGATTATAGAGGATAACAACTTGTTCTGATCTTAGCCCAAGACTGTTGATAGAAAATTTTTTCCAACTTTCTGATAAAACAATTAATGGTACTTTAGCAAAAATCAAGCCCAAATCAAGCCCTTACTCGCTTTAGATCTGACAAATACGTCCCGATTTTCCTGAAGCCAACATACAAAACGGTAAGATATGGCACTCCGAAATGCCTCCAAAGTCTCAGTAAATGTCTTTAAAGGTTTTGTTGCCCATCGCCTTCGCAATCCCCCAGTGAGTTGATGCCAAAGAATAAAAGTATAGGCACACATCACCAATATAAAATGCCTCATTAGACTGCGTTTTTGTCGAACTTGATATTCTTTGAGTCCCAACCAAACCTTAGCTTCTCGATAAAATACTTCCACCCAATTTCTTTGAGAATAAGTCTCGACTACCCATTTAGGAGTCACTATATTTGCTTCGACATTAGTCAAAAAATAGTCACGGTGCGCTTTCCAATGGGCGAGTAAATCGCCCTTGGGTCGCACCGCAATATCTGTGGCTTCACTAAAAGTCGGTTGATTCATGACGATTGCCAGACTTCTTTTTCCACTCAGACGAGATACTTCCACTTCCATTGTGGCGACCCATAGGGTTTTTGACTTATTGGGATTGAGCTGCACTTCAGTGAAAGCCCCATCTGGTAAGCTTTGGGCTAACTCATCGACACGAACGGTTTCCCCAGAATTCTCCGAGTTTTCTACGGTCACTTTTCGATTTTTGGCAATTCCTCCTAAATACTTAAGTTTTCGATTTTCTAGCTCAAACAGAAAAGATGTATTGTTTCCATATCCAGCATCAATGAGGACAATTGCCGGATGATACCCTCGATTTAATGTCCGGTCAATTAAGTTTAATGCCAGCTCCGGTTTTTTGAGGAATTCCGGGTCTTCTTTTCCTTGAGGCAATGAAAAACCCTGTTGATATAATTCAATATCCAATGGCAGACTTTTTCTACCATCATACAGATGGGTTGTTACCAGGACTATCCCATTATCAGTTTTACCAATTTCTCCGATGTATTGCCTTCCCACTCCATGGGTAAAATTCCCGCTCTTTCGGTGTCCGCTGTCGTCTACAATCAGTGAGAAGCCACGAGAGATTTTCGTCTGACGACAGCTATTCATCACTTGTAATCGGCGTTCGTTGATGTCAATTTCACTCCAGTTTGCCCGAACCGCAAAATGCCGTAAGCTGTGGTAAGACACATCTACAGCGTCAGCCGCTAGTTGAGATAGGTTTTTTCTTTCACTTTCTCCCAATAATCCCCCCAGATAGTGTCTAAACTCCTTTCTTTGAGCTTTCGTTTTGAAGATATCATCAAAACGCTGACACCATCTTTCAAAGCAGGGGGGCATTGCTGTGGAAACGGTTTCTTTCATCGGATTGAGTGGAGAAGAATACGAACCTAAAAAGCATACTCTATATAGAGTAGCACGATTTGTGTTTATAATTTTCGCTAAAGTCCCATTAAACGGCTACATTTGCCAAACACCCATCTCAGTAATTGCTGAACCCATGGGGCGAGCTGGGAGTAGAATAGATGAAATTCACTGCCATGGGCATGTAAAATAATAGGTTTACGAAATATCCAAACCAAGAATGTCATAATTGCTTTTCGGAAAGCACTGCCCCGCTGTGAAATATGAATGTGGACGAGAGCAATGTCTTTTCTTAATAACATCCACAGTAAATTCACTAGCGCTTGACAAAACACTATAATCTTATAGGGGCTCGACCCTTCTTTATGGGTAGGAATATGAAAAATTTTAACCTCAGGAGGAACATGTTCAAGAAAGAGCTTTTCATACTTTGATATGCCACCATTAACAGTCAAGCTCGGCCCCAACATGATAATATTAGTTGGACTAGTTCCCCCTAGGTGCTGTGGGTCGATAATCGGCAATTTTTGCTCAAGCATTTTACCACTATCCGAAAAGTTTAACTGGCGACTTAAACTGTAGCAGAGATATAATTTACAGGGGGATAAACTGCCCTTGATATCTCTTATCCTCCCTGATTAATAGGTAAGTATTCAGCTATCAGCTCTCAGCTATCAGCTCTCAGCTATCAGCTATCAGCTCTCAGCTCTCAGCTTTTGAATAAGCGATGCAGCGCCGCCAAAGGGGGTTTCCCCCACTCGCTATTGCATCAAGACAACAAGTAAGCATTGGAATAATGCTGAGTGAAGTCCCAGCGTCGTTCGCACAGCGTGGCCAAACGCGCACGCGTGGCCGTTCGCGTAGCGTGGCCAAAAGGCCAAAAGGCCAAGGCCAAAGCCTGTGCCAAAAAGCACCTCAAGTAGCGTGAGCTAAAAGCTCACGGCTGACGGCTGACGGCTGAATGCTTACATTAATAGGGGCTAGTTCTGATCTTGAAACCCTGATATTGGGAGGGTTGTATACTTGTTGCGTTTACCTTAGTAAACACTACCGATGCTACTGTGATTTTGCTGCCCTGGTTTTTTGCCATTCTTGGGGATCTACTCCGAGCCACACGAAGGACATGGCATGGTCAGATCCCCTGAATTCATACACTATGATGCAACGCCGGTTTTATTAGTAATACATTTGTTATTTTTGAGAGAAATTGCACCATAAGCATCCAACAGCTTAGGGGCTTGGTAACGCCACTCAAGCTTCTCCTTCATCCGGCACTGACCCTCCAATCCCATCTGCTTTCTGCGTTCTGGATCTTCGATAAGCTCCAGTATTTTTTCGGCAAAATCTACTTCGTCGTTACCCTTAGCATAAACAGAGGCTCCCGCCGCTGAACGCCTTCCTTCCAAGAGATCAAATTGGACAATGGGTTTGCCCATAGCCATGTATTCCATAATTTTGTTCATGGTGGAGCGTTCATTGTAGGGCATTTTCTTGTCAGGATTGACACACACATCACAGCTAGAAAGCCGTTCCAAAAGTTCCTGATCCTCAATCCGTCCAGTGAATTCCACGTAGTCAGCAACCCCTAATTTTTCAGATAATTCCTGAAGTTTCTCGAACATCGGTCCACTGCCAATCAGCATGAATTGAATGTCTTGGCGTTGCTTTTCATAGACAATGTAGCGCACAGACTTCAGCAGGTAGTCGATGCCTTCTGGTTCTCCCATCACCCCAACATACCCGACTAAGTACTTTTTGTTCTTACGGTAGGCCGGATTAGGCGGTGTAGGTCTAAACCGAGAAAGATCTGGTCCACTGCGCACTACAAAGATATCCTCTGGTTTCTTCTTACCACGGGTGAGTGCTACCTCTCGGTAGGATTCGTTGGTGGAGATTACTACGTCTGCTGTCGCAAAGGTCAAGCGTTCAGCCAGACTCAGTCCGTAGTAAAATATGTCTTTGCGTTCATACTTGGCTTCGTACATCTCCAGATTGATATCGTGGTGGTCAAAGATGACCCGTACACCCCGGAGCAGTTTGTACCAACCCGCGACCAAAAAGAGTAAATCAGGTGGATTGCAAATATGGACAATATTAAACCCACGTTCCCGCCAGACCCGATGTGCAAGGCGGAATTCCCAAAAAACCGCTGTGGCGTACTCTCGCAGATATCCTGTAACTGAGCTTATATCAGGTGGCATGGGGTGGCGATAGATGTGAATATCATCAATTACCTCGTAGTCTTTTTCATAGCCTTTCCCTGTCGGACAAATGACCGAAACTTGATACCCAGCTTTTTTTAGGGTCGTGGCTTCCATCCACACTCGCCTGTCAAAGGGGACAGGCAAATTTTCTACGACGATCAGTACTTTATCAAACGAAGCCATAAAAATTGAATTCCTTGATAAACTAAATAAAAATGCTTACTAACTTCGAGATCCACGATCGATGCCAAAGTTATGCAAAGGATAAATTTTGGTTTTGTATGAATTTTTTACAATTCACCAATTTAGTTTTTCTAGACTAATATTGAGAATCAGATTTCTTTTTCAAGAACGGATAGTTTATTAAACATCATGGCAAGCAATAAAACCCAGTCTATGGGCATCAAGGTGTTGACAAGTACTTCAGGTTATATCAAGTCAGGTTGAATACCCATAATTAGAGGGAGGGTGGGAAGTGTGGGGAGGGTGGGAAGTGTGGGGAGATGGGGGAGGTTTTTATTAAGGGTAATTATCCTGACATGATATTAGTGCGTAAGCATTCAGCTATCAGCCGTGAGCCTTTGGCTCACGGCTGATAGCTTACATCGCCTGGATAATCCTTTTTTACTTCCATCTAAAGCCTGTTTGTTGGCTTTCCGTGGCAACGGATTACTTTTTGAATGGGGGTAGCTACAGGTAAACTGTTTAGAGTAATCCTGACAAACTACTACCAAGCGATTCCACGGTAATTTAATTGCTGAACCGGTTCAGAAAAAATACCTGCTAGGTCCAAAATCTGAGTGGCTTCAGGAGCTTTTAGTAACACCTGACGAAACTCTGGTGTGGCATGGGTTACCACCGCTAGCTCTGCTCCCTCTAAAGCCTGCTGGGGTTCTGCCATTAGCAAAGCCTCGAAGTGAGGCAAATTACTCTGGATATAGGCGAGATTGGTACCCATTAGCCGAGCTTTATAGACGGCTTTGTCGTAAATCTTTACCTCGCATCCCTCCCCCAGCAATCGCTTTACTAGGAGTACTGCTGGACTTTCCCGCAGGTCGTCTGTACCCGGTTTAAATGCTAGACCAAATAGTGCGATTTTTCTCACACCTAGGCGTAATACTTCCTGCACAGCTAAATCAACCTGGAGGTTGTTAGTAGCAGGGAGGGTGTTGAGCAGGGGGACTGGTAAATCCATACTCCGTGCATAGTAAAGTAAGGCACTTAAATCTTTGGGTAGGCAGGAACCTCCATAGGCAAAGCCGGGACGCATATAGACCGGGGAGACGTTTAATTTTGTGTCCTGGACGATAATGTTCATGACTTCCCGTCCGTCTATCCCAAATGCCTTGGCGATTCTACCAATTTCGTTGGCAAAACCGACCTTGGCAGCGTGCCACGTATTGGCAACATATTTAACCATTTCCGCCACAGCTGGTTCGACCACTATGACCGGAGCATCTATCTTGGCATACATCTGCCGCACCGCTGCTTCTGCTACAGGGGATTTGGTACCAATGATGGTGTAAGGTGGCTGATCGTAATCCCGGATAGCGGAACCCTCCCGTAAAAACTCTGGGTTAAACGCTAGGTGTATAAAGCCATCACCGGTAACACTGTCGAGCAGAGTCTGGCATTTTTGTAGGGTGCCTGGTGGAACTGTACTGCGCAATACAACAACATGGTTTGTTTTTTTGCGGCTAACAGCGGCTCCAATTTCCTTGCACACATTCCAAACGTAGGTTAGGTCTGGTTCTCCCCTTTCTGCGGGAGGCGTGCCAACACTGATCAGGGAAAGATCTGACTGGACTACTGCAGCTTCAGCATCTGTGGTAGCCTCGATTAAGCCAGCTGCTACTCCGTCAGCCAGCAATTCACCTAACTTGGGCTCCACAATTGGAGACTTTCCTTTAGCAATCAGAGCCACCTTTTCTGGATTAACATCGACCCCAATTACTTCATGTCCATCCCGTGTTAAGCAAGCTGCTGTGACAGCACCGACATATCCAAGACCAAAAATACTAATCTTCATCGGACAAATCTAAATAATTCTTTAGAGACATTGGTGTTGTTGTACGTGCAGAGCCTGATAATGTATAAGTTGCTTCCTTGAGATTGAAGCCTCGTGAATACCAGCCAGCTTCCTGTTCTCCATGGGCTAAAATCCATTCCAGCTGGTTATCTAGGTAAATCCCCAGACTGCCTCCCTGCCAACTGACTTGGCAGAAGTTTTCTTTCAAGCTCACTTGACAAAGGGGTGAAAAATGAAGACGCCACTGGAAATCATGTACTCCTCCCTGGTTCAAACCAGGGGCTACGCTTAGCAGTTCATCGATAATTTCAAGTCGCTTGCCTTCGAGAGCGAGTCTACGACGATGAATGACTTGATTGGGCAATCGGGTATACCCTTCGTGTTCTGCAACCAGGACACCTCCGTTCGGTGTCCCCTGCCAAGACAGAACTTTGGCTTGGGCTTGTCTTGTCCAGAGAAACGTGCCTGCTGGTTCCGATTGGTCAACACCATCGACTACCACAGTGTTATGAGCTTTCGTGCTGCGGAAATAAGCACGTTCTTGGGGATCGGCATGATAAACATAGGTGCCAGGATCGACAATTATCGGTACACCGCCTACATTTAGAGTGAATGAAAGGGCATCCGCATGACCATGAGCAGCGATGGAGAGATACCCTAAAAGACCAGCATCAGCTAGGCAAAGTACCTCGTCAGACTCTCCTCGCCGGGATGCTAGGACGAAGAGTCCAGGATCATTAAAGCCTATTGAACCTTGAACGGGTTTGACCTCTCCCACCTTATCTTCAGCATTGCTACCGATAACAGTAGCAGCTAAAACACCTGAATTATTGGATGGCAGGGGGACGTGGGCATTTAACCATTGGCGACCGAGGCGGAAAAGCCAGTCCAGACGAGAGGAGCCTAGGGGTCGTAGCTGAAGTGCCATGCCGTCGTCCCCATCTCCGTACTGGGGCAAATTGCCTCCGACATCTACTAGAAGAGGAATTACCTCCAGCATCCGTCGTACCCAGTCCTGGTAGTTAGTAGAAAAAGGAGCCTTCAGCCACTCTGCTTCTAGTCCTGCTAGGAGGAAAAATTCAAGAGCAAAAATCTGATAGGAGAAGGCTTGCTCACGATTGAGTCCGCAAGGAAAGGTTTGCTGGGATACTTCTCGCTCCAGTATTTTCCTGGCCAAAGACTGCCACTGGGCTGATTCTGGAAATACTGGCCAGACGGAAGTAGCAATGAACAACCCTGCCATTTCCCCGATTAAGTGATTATTGGCTGAGGAGCCGTGGGAATAGTGTTGGGTGATTAGCCACTGATGCCAGTAGATCATCGACCACAACGCCCCACCTTCACCAAACAAGTGTTTATGGCTTGATGTTCCTCTGAGCAGCCGCTCGATCCAAACCCAGGAGATCAGACGCACACCGAACTCTAGGGAACTTGTCCAGTTGACCCCTAGAGGAAAGGGGTTTTGTTCTACCCAGGAGAGCAGCTGTTCCTCCACAGCCTTGGCATAATGTTTATTGCCAGTGAGGGCATAAGCTAGAGCTAAGATGGTGAGGTGGTGATGTCGATTTTTCTCCCAGATGTTTTTGACATTCCCAACTGAGGAAGGGTTCCGGTAGTCTAAATCCAGCCCAAACTGCAACGGAGCACGCTTACCCATTTGGGGGTCGAGGTGCCAGTCGATTTTGGATTCCTCAAAGGAAATGTTCAACAGGGTGTACTTTCCTGTGAGATAGCGGTCTGCTTCATCAAGGAGAGCTTGACGTTCCTCAGTCGCCTCTTGTAGGAGGGGTGATAGTTTCCAGATATCCTTCTGAATACCATTAGGTTTTGGAGCGACCCAGGAGGTACGACGCCGCCAACATTTCTTTTTTAATGCTAATTGCCCACGAGCCGCAATCTCCTGTAGAGACATGGCTCGTAAGCGGTTTAAGTACCATCTAAGCTTCACTTTCACAAATTAAAACAGTTTAGTTACTTATTACTAACAGCAGTCAAGTTATCAGAATAGGACTTAGGCCGAGTCGGTCTTTGGAGCATTGATTATGGTTAGCAATGGTAAGCTGAGAGTAATATTTTTGTAAGCATTCAGCTATCAGCGTGTCGCGTATCAGCTTATGGGCTATGGGCAAGCTACTTGATGTGCTTATGGGCTATGGGCAAGCTACGGAAACAGCTTTTTAATAAGGGATGCAGAGGTGCGACCCGTGGCGAATTTAATTCGCCTACGGAAAACGCACCATTACGGTCTTGGGGGTTTCCCCCACTCGCTATTGCATCAAGACAACAGGTAAGCATTAGTTTAATCTGAGTTACGGAAAGCTGTTCGCGTAGCGTGAGATTTTAGCTCACGGCTGACCGCTGACGGCTGAATGCTTACATATTTTTACTCTACAGTTTCCCTAATCCAATAGTCTGCCAATTGCACAGCTTGTCCAGTTCTCAGGGATTCCACAGTTGCTAGAGTTGCCAATGTTGTATCTAGCAAACTATCTATGGAAATGGGCATCTCCAGTCCTGACTTGACAGCAGATACAAAAGCGTGAATTTCTTCCTTTTGCCCTTTATTGATTCCCCTTGCCTTAACCTTTCGTTGCATGTTTCCTTGAAAGACAGTCAGTGATTCAAAATTGTGCAGTTGTACCGTGCACCCACCACCAAAAACTTCTAGGAATTCCTTAGGCACCTTCTTTCCCCCTTGGGTCAGGTACATTAGATTACCTACTGAGCCATTCTCATAAGTTATAGTGACTGAGATATTTTCCAGGTCATCCTGTGTCACTTGCATGGGGCGCAAGGCTCTGGCTACCACTGACACTGGACGCGATCGCGTAATAAACGAGAAAACATCTAAAAAGTGTCCTGCTTCTCCGACAAATCGGGAACCTTCGGAAGTATCTAAGTACCATGAACCGGCTTCCATTTGACCCGCATGTACCCGGTAGTTCATCATCAAGGGTATCCCGTCACCGTCAAAAACCTTCGCCACTTGCTTGACTAAGGGGGAATATCGCCGATTGAATCCCACTAGTAAGCGTTCATTGCCGGAATCGATAACTGCCTGACGTACCAACTCAGCACCAGCTAGATCTATGGCCAGAGGCTTTTCCACAAACACAGCTTTACCAGCTTGCAGTGCCTCGGCTGTCATCTTGGCATGAGAGCCATGGCGGGTGGCAATGATTACAGCATCTATATCTGAAGATTTAAGTAGTGCTTGGTAGTCTGTGCTGCTACGTTCAAAGGCAAACTTCCTGACAGCATTTGCTGCCGATAAACTTTTTGATGTCGCCACTTCTAGCAAACGAACATGATTGTGCTTGACAAGATGGGGTAACAACATACTAGAGGCATAGTTTCCAGCACCTATGACTCCCAATTTCACCTTATCTTCTATAACCTCTGTCAGCTTCTGAGTGACTTGGAGAGTTGGCAGATGCTGCACTGGCTCTACTTGCTCGGGATACTGGAAGAGAATGCCTAAGCCTCCACCTCTACCTTCTGCCATGTCCTGATATACCCGCTCTGCTTCACTAAAGGGATGAACTGCGGAAATAATTGGTTCTAAATTTATCTGTCCCTTGGCTACCAAATCCAGAAAGGAAGCCATATTGCGCCCCTCAGTCCAACGCACATAGCCAATCGGGTAATCAATCCCTCGCTCTTCATAGTTGGGGTCATAGCGCCCAGGGCCGTATGACCGAGAGAAGCGGACATCTAGCTCTTTTTCATAGTAATCCTTCCAAGGTAAATCTAATTTTGTCTTGCCAATGTCTACAACTTTTGCCCGATCCCGTGCTATTTCCACTGCTAATTCTACGGGACCATTACTGTTACCACCTGCGGCTAGAAAGATGCAATCTGCCCCTTTGCCAAAGGTAAGACGCTCAATATGTGAAGCTAATTTAGGGTCATCAGGTGTACTCGCTGCCGCTGCACCCATTTTTACTGCCAGTTGGCAGCGTTCTTCGGATAGGTCTACACCAATCACATTTACCCCAGCAGCACGTAGTATTTGCACAAGCAGTTGACCGATTAAACCTAGACCGATCACACAGGCTGTCTCCCCAAGTTGCAGTTCAGCTTGACGAAATCCTTGCATAGCGATCGCGCCAATGGTGGCAAAAGCAGCATGTTCCATAGAAACATGATCTTCGACAGGTACTACTAGGTTTTTGGGCACAAAATTGACTTGTGCATGGTTAGCATATCCAGCACCTGCACAAGCAACACGCTGACCTACGACAAATTCTTCTGCACCGGAACCTACGGCTATAACAATGCCTGAGAGGGAGTAGCCAAGTGGGGTGAGGGAGTCAAGTTTGTTCATTACCTTTTCGTAGGTGGCAACTAGACCATTCTGTTGCACACTTTGTATCACCTTCTTCACTTGGTCGGGTCGTGCTTTGGCCTTCTCAAGGTAGGACATTTTGCCCTCTTTGACTTTCATGCCCTCAGTTCCAGCAGATATTACGGTATAAAGTGATTGAACCAGTACCCCACCTGGTTTGAGCGCTGGAGCATTGACCTTTTCGAGGCGAATGGCACCGCTCTTGTAATTCTGACTAACTTGCTTCATTGCTCTCCTCGCTAATAAATTTATTTGGCTTACAAAAGCCAGGGTTTCAATTCCGATTACTTAGGCAGTGTCAAGTATCCAGGACTTAGGCAAAACTGAGCCAAAAACGCGCTTATGTAGTAGTAGGGTGCGTTATTAACGCACCCTACAGGTATAGTTGCTGGGTAAGTCCTGGTATCTACAGCCTTTAGAACTGAACTGACCTCGAACAAATGTACTTGACACACCAGATAGAGGGATTGGCTTATGGTTATGTGTACCCATGTAGGACTTAAATGGTGTTTTCAAAGAGCTACTCCCTTAGATTCCAGCACGGAGCAATAGATATTGAGCAGGGAACTACAGTAGTTTTCTATATTGAGATGGGCAACGCTTGCTCTGGCGGTACGTCCTAAGGAAAGCCGTAACGCTTGATCATTAATCAGAGTCTGCATCGCCATAGATAGTTCTGGTATCTCTCCGGGCTTAACTAGCAGACCATTGTCGCCATGTACTACCAACTCTGGTATCCCCCCTACTGGTGTGGTGATCACAGGTAAGCCCCAACCCATCGCTTCCAGCAATGCCATCGGCAGACCTTCGTTGTAAGAGGGCAAGATAAATATGTCAGCTTTTGCTAAAAGAGCATCCCGTTGCCTTGAGTCTATCCCGCCAGGGACTTTGATATAGTCTCCTAAATCCAGACTCTCAACTAATTGACAGGCTTGTTCTACTTCTCCATCCCCTGCTAATATTAATTCTGAGCAGGTTTTCTGTTCAGGAGGGAGGGAGGCAAATGCCCGGATCAGATCAAATACTCCTTTGCGTTGACCGATTTGTCCCAAAAAAACCAACATTATCTGGTTGCAGCTTGTGCGCTCTGGAATTTTCGACGGGAACTCTACTGGGTTAGGAAGGATTACAACCTGTTCTGCTTTTAGTCCGAAACTAGACTGGTAAAAGTTTTTCCAGCTCTGTGATAGAACAATCAAGTAAGCAGATTGTCGAAACAGCGAGCTAATTATTCGTTTAGCCCATTGAGGCAACCCATTGTAAAATAAATGATACTGGCTACCATGGGCGTGCAAAACTACAGGGACATGAAAAGCTAGTGCAATGAGCATCAAAATCATTTTCCGGATCGTGCTGCTCCTTTGAGAAAAATGCACGTGAATAAGATCAGCCTTTTTTCTGGATAACCTCCACAGTAACTTCCCTAAAGCTTTCCCAAAAGCCAACACCTTACGAGTAGTCGATCCGTTTAGCCCATGAACACAGGTGGTAGGAATATGCTGAATTTGAACTTGAGAGGGTGCATTACGAACAATAAGCTTCTGCACTGATGCGATACCACCCTTGAACTGAAGGTTGTCGCCTAGCATTACCACCTGACATCCCACGACAGGAAAAGGATTTTGTGTTTTCAGGTCTAAAGTTTTGTCTTGATTTGTGTCTTGACTTGTGTCTTGACTTGTGTCTTGACTTGTGTGTGAAGACGGATAGTGAACCATAATTTTCCATAATTTTAATCCTTTCAGGACTGCTGCAGTAACTCTACTTGTATGGTTACACGCCGTGCGCCCCTACTACATATAGAGTTAAAAGTCCAGTTTTGGGTAAATCCTGACTTTAACGCTCTCACAAAGGCTATAAAGTTAAATAGGTAGTTAAATAGGTAATCAAATCCACTTTGTCCACCTGAGTGCCCAAACTTTTTCAACACCATAAAATGGGGCTAATAGTAGTGTGAGTGCAACCCATACTGGTCCGACTATGTATAACCAAATACCGCCACGATGACGTTTGAGAAAACGCTCCAAGGGATAACGTAGTCGTCTATGCCAATAGGTTAGAGGGATCCATTCTTTGGTGTAAGTTTTGTAGATCTGCTCTAATTCATAAGTGGCTTTTACACCAGCAATGCTGGTTTTATTATCACCACTTACTGGAGCAATGCTTAGCACCTCGTCGATAACGCGCCAGCGCACACCACAGGAGTAGAAATAATTAAATAGCTCAATATCCATGGTGTACTCATAACTTTCATTTAAAGGTTGAGGTCGATCAAGCAGCTTGCGCCGATAAAAGCAGCTAGGTTGGTGAATTGGACAAGCAACAGCGATTAAGTCAATTTGTTTGAGTGTAGGAGCTTTGATGTAGATCTGGTTTTCTGCATCCTTGATCATAGGTCGTGAGCCTAATCCTAAGGGCAAGACTCGCCCAAACAGGCTCATCCAAAAATTAGCTCCCTTGAGTGGTTGACCTAAATTTTCAGTCCTATATTCAATTTGGCTGCGACCAACTAGGACATCAATATCAGGTGACTCGGCAAAGTATTTGCCCACTGTGTGCAAGGCATCTGGTGCTAGGAGGTCGTCACTGCACAGCCAATTAACGATATCACCATTACACTTAGCAAAACCTTTATTAATGGCATTAGATTGACCATTGTCCTTCTCACTAACCCACCAGGTAATGTATGGTTCAAACTGCTTAATTACCTCCACACTGTTGTCAGTGGAGCCGCCATCCACTACAATGATTTCCAGCTTGGGATAGTTCTGATCGATTAAGCTTTGCAACGTTGCACCGATAGTTGCTCCGCTATTATAGTTAGGAACAACTATCGAAATGGTCGGAAGTTTGGCTAAGTGAGGGGCTTCTTGTTCACAAATGGTACTTTGCTCTGAATTTTTCATGGCTTACTATCCCGTTTAAATTAATGAAATAAATTAATAAAATAAACTTTTAATTATCAGGATAAGTTTAATGATATAGCATTTTAAATTATCTCATTAAACTTAATACTTAGTTAGTAGATAGCGTTTCTCGTACTTATGAGGTACAGTCAATTTTATTTCCCCTACTCCCTACTCCCTGCTCCCTACTCCCTGCTCCCTACTCCCTGTTCCCTTTACCCATCAAATCTAGTTTCACATCTCAACTAAAAATGCTAGATCAGACTTGGGCAGCTTTCATTAAGTGGCGATTCTTGACAATTCGACTCTGGTAAACAGCTGCTGAAAGAGCGGTTGATACGTATAGAGTCCACAATATGTCCTCGACAAGAATTGATGGTTCTAGGCTAAAGTTAGCAATACTGAAAAATATTAGGTAGAGAAACATCCAGAAAAATTCGTTTTTTTTCCTTAAGCTTAGTAATTTAATTATCCTAAAGAATGCCGTCAAGAAACTAAGGACAAAAAGTAAAACACCTAAAAATCCAAGTTGCAGAGCTAACTCAAGATAACCACTATGAGAATGACCATATCCTCCATGGGCAAGCCATGTAGAGTTGATTACAGAGTAACCGGCGTCGGAAGACCAGAATCCCTCAAAACCGTAACCTAACCAAGGTCGTTCTAAAATTCTCTCAAATACCAAAGTCCAAATAGGTAAACGCCCGTTAAATTCAAGATCTTTGCCTAGAGTATCAACTACTATGAATTCCAGGTTCCCTAAAATTAATATAGATCCAACAAAAGCCAGGAGAGCTGAGACCATGTAAAGAAAAGTTTGTAACTTATAGTGCTGTTTTACAAACTTTTGAAGGGGCAGGAGGGTAATCATAACTAAAAAGATTACCAACGCTGATTTTCCTTGAGAAAGCAGGAGCATCAAAACAGACAAGCTAAATCCAGCCCACCCTAGCCAGCGATATTTCCAGTGGTTGAGAGCGGTCAATAAAGACATTATGGCATTTAGGGACATCAGACGAGCCAAATGATTTTTATGCCTAAGGATACCCTGAGCGGGAGCTCCCCCGAAGCCATTACCTAGAGTGACTAATAAGCTTAGAATCGCCACTATGCCTAGCACCCATGCCAGAAGACGCATTTGCTCCTTAGGGTTATAGCGAGCTGCTAAGTATCCTCCGAGGGCAGTTGCACGTAAGACGGCTCTAAGTAATGCTGGAATACCGGGAACGGCAGACCATGCAATCGACCACACAGCAGTCCCCACTAAGCATAGTAAAGGTATATCCTTTGTAAAAACATATGCAACTCTTTTCCATCGCCAAATAAGTAAAAAAAACAAGATTAGATAGCTAGCAAGTTTTAAAAGCGTAAGTAGAGAGCCTGGTATGTCAAGAAACATGCCAGAAAATAAGCAGATGCCAATCATAAAAGGTTCTAACTTTAGCAAAAAAAAAGTTATTAATTGATTAGGCGATAACCTTTTTAAATTCACCATAAACTATCTATTAATACGACTTTTATAGCCCTAGTTATCTCAGAAATAATATCTCTCATATTAGTTATATAGCGTTGCTCGCAGTTATGAGGTACAGTCTTCTTTGACACTGATTCCCTGTCTTGATGCAATAGCGAGTGGGGGGAACCCCCAAGACCGCGCTGCATCGCTTAAAACCCTCTTTACTATTGCTAGCATGCCTATTGCCTATTGCCTTAAAGGGATAAGTAATGTCCCTCACTCGTCCTGAGAACTGCTATAATTATACCCCCGATAAAATTTCATTAAAAAGAGATAAGTAGCGTCTTGCTTGAATTTCTAAGGTAAATTCTTTTTCTACCTTCTCGCGGGCGCGGTAGGATAGTTTTTGATGTCGCTCTGTGTTCTCCAGCACCCAAGCAATTCCTTGAGCCAGAGCCTCAATTTTGTAAGGTTGGGCTAAATAGCCGTTTTTCTGGTGCTCAATCAGATCGGGCATCCCGCCAATGTTGAAGGCGACGCAAGGAGTTCCACAGGCGATCGCTTCCATCACTGTGTTTGGCAAGTTATCTTGAAGGGAAGGGGCAACAAATACATCTGCTGCTGCATAGACTAGTGCTAGGGAGAGATCATCGCTCAATGTACCTAAGTAGTGAGTCTTAAAACCAAACTCAGGTGGATTGTCTGGCTGAGAGTCACCAAAAATAACCAACTCTAGTTGATCTCGCCACCCGGATTGGCTCAGCTCTTGCAGCGCTGGTTGTAACAATTCAAACCCTTTTCGTTTGTCACTAGTGGCATTTACTGCTCCAAACAGAATAAGTTGCTTATCCTGGGGCAAACTAAGTAATTCTCGCGCTACCTGCTGATGGATGGGTCTGTATTTTTGAGTATCAATCCCATTGGGAATTAGCTCAATGCGCAGATCCTGGAAAAGGGAACTGGCACTGGCACATTTGGCTAACCATGAGCTAAGGGCGACAACCGTCAGGTCAAGATTTCTCCAAGCCTTGGCTTTGCGCTGCCATACCCAACGGGATAAATCCCAGTCTTTGCTGCTGTGAAGTTGAGGACAAGCACCACAGGAGGCTGTATAGCGATCGCAATCGTGATTGTAGTGACATCCCCCTGTGAATGGCCACATATCATGAAGAGTCCAAACAATCGGTCGCTTTAGTTTCGCAATGGTTTCAATTTGCACATAGCCAGCACAAATCCAATGGAGATTAATAATATCCGGCTGAAGTTGGGCAACTTTAGGGACAACTGCATCGGGAAGCCACTGGGTAGTAAACGTCGTATCTTCCCGTTGAGGGTAAAGCTTTTGAGGTAAAGCGCCAAACGTCCATCTCATCCTGGCTAGGCCCTCTTTCAACTTGATTGTCGGTCCAATTACTGTTTGATCATGACTAAATTTTTCCTGCACTAGGATTTGGGAATCTAAATTAATGCTTTGCAAGCCCTGATGTAATCGATAGGCAGCACGAGCAGCTCCACCAGATATATCGAAACTACTAACAATTAGAGTCTTCATGGTTTAATACCTTCCATGAACAGTGAATCAGGTTTACGCATTTTGCCATTAACCATATCTAGACCGTAGCTATTAAAATCTTGAATACGCCTTGAATCAGCACTACAAATGCGCACCTCCACAAATCTTGAGCGCTCAAGCAGTCGTCGTAAAGAAAAGCGGTCATACATCCAATAATGAATTTCACCTGAATTCCGAAACAACCCTACTTCAAATGCCCGTCGTGCTTCATTGCCTGGGATCAGAGTCATTAGATATTTGGCAATATTATTTCTGAGATTAAACGTTCTAAACGTTTTGTAAAACCAATAGGCATCCTTAGAGGCTAGTCGCTCTATCAATGATTGTTTTTCAGAGTTTTTATCCAAAAATAGATCGGCATTGCTACCGATACGAGAGCGAGCATGTCACTTATGTAGAACATTTGTACTAAAGCTATAGCCCCCTCATGTGTTTGAGCTTCCTCTGATAGTATATAGTATATAGTATATAGTTCATCTGTTCTGCAACTTTGACCTGCTCCCTGATCTTGCCTATTTTATAAAATACTTTAAGATTTTTTTGATTTTTTTAATTTTAGAGCGTTTAAGAAACTTTTGATAATAACTGTTATCAAAATCTCTATCTACAGCTGTAAATTTGTTATATTTTATCGGATATTTAAGACTTAATGTTTTAATTTTTGCTCGTTCGTTATCGGGGGAAAATGTATGAGTTGCATCTTCACCAAAACCAATATTTGAAATCAGATTTACAGCAGGAACAACTGATAATCCAGACTGGGCAAGTATTGCAAAAGTCCATCGGTAATCCCAAGCATCATACTTACCGTTTAGTGTATATTCAATAGATTTTTTAAGTGCTTTGTAATGCTCTTTATTTGCCAAGACATCCCTGATCCGATTTTTGATCTCAGGATTTGACCAAAGACTCATATTAATATCATAATAGTTCCATGCCCTTCGCCAAGAAGCCCAACCCCAAGTTGCAGTATAATATGAGAAATGATAACTCTGAATATCAGACTTCCATTGACCTAGAAAGTTAGTCCCACTAATGAGCATGATTCGCTCATCGTCTCGATATCTCTCTAACAGATTTTCACAAAATGGGAAAAAATCGGGATGTGGAAGACAATCATCTTCAAGAATAATTGCTTCTTCAACGGTGTTAAAAACCCAGTCTATGCCACTTGACACTCGCTGACAGCAGCCCATGTTTACATCAGAGTAGTTTTCCAAAACCTCACAATCCCAATCGACGCGCTCAATAATTGCACGAGCTGCAGCACACTTTTCTGCTTCACCTGGTCGATCGGCACGAGGTCCATCAGCAATGACTAAAAGTTTGGGAGGTTTGGCTTGGCGAATTACCTCAAATACTCTCTCAGTAGTATCTGGTCGTTTGAAGATTATGAACGCAACTGGAGTTTTCATCTCGATCTATAGAATTAATCTAGAAATTATTAGTTTTCAATAGCGACCTGTTAAATACTATTTAAAATAGTCTGAAGTTTCTCTATGAGCTGATCAGTAGAGTGAAGACGTCTATAACCCTGAAAATCCGGTTGCACTTCTTGGTTATATTTTTCCAGTTGACTACAGAGGCGACCGATAGCATAAATACATTGCAGCACATCCCCCTCATTGATACTTAAACCCAATTTAAATTTGCGAACTCTCTCTGCCATACAAAAGTTGCTGCTCACAATCACAGGTTTTTCAAAGACTGCTGCTTTAGTCAGGATATTGCTACTGTGGGGGAAGTTATTATAGGCAGCAAATAAGATATCGCAAGTACTAACTAAAGCGTTGAATTTTGCTTCATCAGGAATACGCTCAAAATAAAAAAAGCAGTTAGGTAACTTTAAGTTAAGAAGAGTCTGGAGTCTGGCTTGCTCCTGGGAAGTGTAGGTCTGCTTGGATAACTGACCAGCGAAGACAAAAAAATAGTCTTCTTTCACCATCTGCTTAGCAACTTCTAAAAGTGTCAGAACTCCTTTGCGCTTGGATTGTACCCCTAGTAATCCAATTATTTTTTTGCCATCGGCTTGGGCTTGAATTTGTTTCACGATTGACCAATTCCAGTCTGGGGCTGACTCGTCGGCAAAATCGGGAAAAGTAATTACATTTTTACCATTGATTTTGCTTTGTAATTTGTTAGCAATCCCTTCGTCGAGAACAGCAATAGCTGGGCAATGAGAAGACTTTAAAACAGCATGAGGTTTTAGAGGACCTCTATTGATAGACCAAAACTTTTGTTTAAGCCTCAAATGACGAGGGTGAAAATAGAGACCAGACCAACGGTAAGGGAAAATCCTGTCTACTACATGGTGTAGCAGGTAAGGTGCTAAGCAACTATCAACCCAGGGAAAAAACACTAGATCGGGTACTTTACTAATCTTCGATGAAGCATGCTGAATGCTAACTTTGGCGTAGCACCAACGTTTTACTGCATTCAGGGCTGCGCGAATTCCATTGATCGGAAATGAGCTAGGCTCTGGTGTTTGACATTCAAAAACCTGGAATTGCTCTTGATACTTAGAGCAGTTAAAGGCAACCCATTCACTCAATTCTGATGGTTCTGGGCAGAAGGCTATCACTTGATGACCAAGCTCAAGCAAAGTTTTGGTGAAAACCTTGAGGTATATTGGACGGTGCCCATTCCAATTTTCCTCAATCAGAGCAATGGTTTTCAAGGTTATAACCTCTTCAAATAGTTACATCTCACGACCAGCTAACAATACATACTGATATAAATACTGGCTACCAGAATTTTCCTTTTCCAGATTTATTGATATGCTCTCTCTAATACTAATTTCAAAAAATATTGCTCACATTTAATCACCCACCACATGAAATTGATATAGCAAAGGGAGTAGGGAGTAGGGAGTAGGGAGTAGGGAGTAGGGAGTAGGGAGCGGTGCGACCCGTGGCGAATTTAATTCGCCACGGGTCGCACCTTTGCATCGCTCCTAAACTCCGAAACGTAAGTCTAAGCTGACTTCTGAGTTCTGAGTTCTGACTTCTGACGCTAAGCGTAGCGCTATATGAGATGCACCCCTGTTGACGGATGCGATCGCATTCTAGTTTTGTAACACCTGATGATATAGCTCGATATATCGCTGGGCTTGCAGTTCGAGTGAGTATTCTTCCAAGGCAATAGCACGACACTGTTGTGCCATGGTTTCCCGTAGATGTTTGTCTTCCAGTAGCTGCACAATGCCATTACAGAAATCTTGAGTATCCTCTGGTTGAGCTAAATAACCAGTAATACCAGGACGTACTAAATCGGGAACGCCACCGATTTTGAAAGACACCATGGGTGTACCACAAGCCATACTCTCTTGCAGCACCAAGGGAAGATTGTCCGCACGGGTGGGGAAAAGAAACAAATCAGCAGCAGAATAGGCAATGGCTTTAAAGCGATCATTGCTGGCATAACCAAGATTCAATGCTGGTATGCCAACAGTCTCAGCAATTGTTTCGCCACCACTACCAAACGTTAGCACTACACTTTCAGCCTTGAGGGACTGGGGTAGACTTTGCAACGCTTTCAATAGCAAATCGCCGCCCTTGCGGTTCTCTGCTAAGTTTGTTGCTGCAAACATCAGAACTTTTTTGGACGTGGGAATGCCGAGTAGAGATTTGCACTGTTTGGATTCGAGAGGCTGATAGACTTCGGTATTAATACCATATGGAATATGATGAATCCCAAAGCGGTTGAGCATACTTTGCTTAGCTTGCTCACAAAGCCAGCGACTGGGAGTGACAATTGTTAAGTTTGAGTGACTATAAGCCCAGTTTTTTAGCTTCCACTCTATATGAGTGTTATCTTTTGGAATAGCTGGGTAGGTATCTAGATCGGGACACTTGCCACAACCACGTTTCCAGCGATCGCAGTCATAGCTATAGGCACAATGTCCCGTAAAGCTCCACATATCATGGAAGGTAAACACAGCAGGTTTACGTTTAGTTAATGAAGGGATTGCTAGATAGTTAAAGTATCCACTACTGGCACCATGAAGGACATGAAAATTGAGGACATCGGCGTTTTTGTAAAAGCTGTGCTTAGGAATATTAAAGGTGCCCAGTTTATTAATATAGTAGAGTCCTAGTTGTTGGGTAATCGGGTCAGTTAGTTTATCTAGAATCGGTAAACGGGGAGCAGAATCTACGCGATCACTACTAGTTTTGAGCCTCCAGACTAACAAGCGTGAGTCTGCGCCTTGACCCAGCAAACCTTGATGGAGTCGGTAGCCTGCGATCGCGGCTCCCCCAGAAATATCAGACTGATTGATATGTAGGACTTTCATGGTGCTCGGTGAGGTACTTTTGATAAATGCTAGAAGCTAATGTGCATTTAAATTGGTTATTTCCCGTTCTCTGTTCCCTGTTCCCCGTTACCTTTGAGGAATTTAGGTATCCCAATCTAAATGCTGAACAGCTTAAGTGGAATAGCGAACAAAGCGATAAATCTGCAGCCGAGATTAAGATAATCGACGTTGCTGAATAATAGAATGATTTTAAGAGTAGGTGCGCGCCTCCAAGGCCGCGAGGGATTGCTCGCGGCCTTGGGTCGCACCTGTAGAATGGGCATCTTGCCCGTTCGATATCTTGCCCTTGCGGGCAGGATGCCCACTCTACTCCTATCCATTACTTAATTCAGCAACGCCAGATAATCCATTGGTAATGATTGCAGGTACTTCAACTTTGTTGATTGCTGCTCTTAACTCCCCCTCGTGTTCCAACCTACCAGCTGCATAATTTTCATAGAAAAGCTTGGTAGTAATCTGGTCGCCAAAGCCAACAATACTTGGAACATTAAACAGTAGCTTTAGGGACAGACAAGCTGTACTGACGGCAAACACCCTGGGTTGATTATTTCGGCTTGAATCTAGGGGGAGGAAAGCTTCGGAAAAAAATACCTCAAATGGCAGAAAAAAGAGGTCTGGTTCTGATAAAACTATTATTTTATCAAACAAGTCAGATAGGGCATACTCCAACTTCTGGAGTTTGACATTGTCATCTCTAGGATGGGGTTTTACCACCAGTACTGTGTTTGGCTCTATACCTTCACAGATCAGGAATTCACGGTAAGCAGCGATTTCATTCTCCAGAGACATTCTACCCGCCTCAGACAAATTTGAAGTGAGTAGGATTGAGACGGGAGACTCAGCAATGTTCTTGCGAAACTGGAGAATGTATTCTGGGTTTACCAAACCCCCCAGCTTTTGAAAAGTTTCGAGAAGCCACACCTTATTTAAGGTGACAGTTTTCATGGGAGGTGATTCCCCAAAAACGTCAGGCAATACAAAATAACCGATATCAAATTTTAGTCTAGGTTTTAGGGACGTTTTTAGTCTTAAAATCGTCTTAAGTCTACTTAATAAAGATTTATGTTTTGATTTAAAATAGTTAATCAAATTATGCTTTTTTTCTTGAGGCTCTGAAAAAAAAGCTTTTGACGTTACCGAAAAATAAAAGCCAATACTATCACCGTAACAAATTTTTAGGGCAGATTTGTAAATATTAATAATTAGCTTATTTCCAAACATCCAATTCCGGCACAGGTAAATTTCATCAGCCCTATTAGTGCCAACCATTTCATGGACCATCCGGAAAATTTTTGATGGGCTGGAATAGTCTAATCGACTCTCAATATCACTGAGCTGTTCAGGGGTGATGTACACAATTTTATGCCACTCACCCACTAACTCTGCTATAGTTTTGATAAAGGCGGCAAATTCATCAATTTGCCCTGGGGGAGAATAGAGATGATAAATAACAAGGTAGTCTTCGTATTTAATATTAAGGTCTTTTTGCTCTTTTTCTCTGTAACTAAGGACTGATAAGGCAGTCACTAGTTGAATGCTGCCTTGACAGGTAATGATGCGTTTAACAAGTTTAGGATTAGTCATTTTGTTTATGGGAATATTCAGCATTGCTCCTGGTTAACAGACAAAAGTCTTAACCCTCCCAAGCTGAAGGCTTGCACAGTCATAGCCAATCAGCTTTGATAACCCCCCTTTAGCCCAGACGAGGACGAAGTCGCGTGTCCACAAACTTTCGTCCGCACCTCAAGGACTAAACTATAAAGGGGGTTTTTAACGCCGATTTGGTATCATCCGAGACTTCTACTTGAGAAGCATTGCCTACTAACCCTTTCAGAAGTTATTTTTTGAATCGGGATAGTATTCTATACTTCCAGTGGGCATAAACTGAGCTTTTGGTTCAGCTGTAGAGTTTAAGTTATCAGCTGCAGGGGCGTAAGCATTCAGCTATCAGCGTGTCGCGTATCAGCTCTCAGCTCTCAGCTTTTAAATAAGCGATGCAGAGGTGCGACCCGTGGCGAATTTAATTACGGGTCAAACGCACCATTACGGTCTTGGGGGTTTCCCCCACTCGCGCTTTGCATCAAGACAACAAGTAATATGATCTCCGGATAATTACCCTTTATAAAAATCTCCCCCATCTCCCCATCTTCCCCTCCTGGGAGGGGTTAGGGGTGGGTTCCCATCTCCCCGCGCCCCCGCCCCACCCTTCCCACCCTCCCCACACTTTTATGATGGGTATTTAACCGGACTTGATATAAGCATTGGTTTAATCTCTGTTACGTCAGCCATTCGCGAAGCGTGAGCCTTAGCCACGCTTCGCGAATGGCTGACCCCTGACGGCTGACCCCTGACGGCTGACCGCTGACCGCTGACCGCTGATAGCTTGTAGCTTATAGCTAAATGCTTACCTTAAACCTGTACTTTCATCAAGAGCTCACATATTTCTCGAACCCCTCCTTGCCCACCTGCTAATCTGGTAACATACACAGCACAGTCTCGGTTTTCTGGCATCGCATCAGCAACAGTTAAGGGACATCCTACAGCTTCCAGAACTGGTAAATCAATGATATCATCACCAACATAGGCGACTTGGGCAAGAGATAAACTCAACTGTTCACAGAGTTCTTTGAGGACAGCTAACTTATCTTCAACCGCAAAAAAACTGTACTTGATTCCTAGCTTTTGGACTCGATGTCGGGTTGCCCTACAACTGCTATTGGTAATAACAGCTACCTCAATTCCAGTCTGTTGCAGTAGCTTGATTCCCATGCCATCCTTGACATTAAACTTTCTGAGTTCTTCACCGCTTTCTGTGTAGTAAAGTCCGCCATCGGTCATGACACCATCCACATCTAGGGCTAGCAGTTTGACCTGGGATAAACGTGCTTGTAATTCAGCTTCAGGGATTTTGTTCATGGCAAATTTACCCCAGTTGTAGTGTCCAAACCCGCACGAACATTCAGAATTCCCTTTAGCACATTTTCCAGTTCGGCCAAGGGTACCATATTCGGACCATCACTAGGGGCGATGTCAGGATTTTCATGAATTTCCATGAACAGAGCATCAATGCCAACCGCAGCCGCAGCTCTGGCCAAATAGGGAACAAAGTGTCGCTGTCCACCAGACTTATCTCCCTTTCCTCCTGGCATCTGGACGCTATGAGTGGCATCAAAAACCACAGGATAACCTAACTCGCGCATCTGAGGGAGGGAGCGAAAGTCTACCACTAGGGTATTGTAACCAAAACTAGTACCCCGCTCAGTGAGTAAAATATTCTTGGCTCCCCCAGCTTCCAGTTTGCTGACCACATGCTTCATATCCCAAGGGGCAAGAAACTGACCTTTTTTGACGTTAATTGCCTTACCTGTAGCAGCCGCAGCGATTAGTAAGTCAGTTTGGCGACACAGAAAAGCTGGGATTTGCAGGACATCGACTACTTCAGCAACAGTTGCAGCTTGGTGACTTCCGTGGATATCGGTAAGCACTGGCACACCCACCTTCTGTTTGACCTTCTGGAGAATTTCTAGACCTCTGTCTAGAGTTTGTCCCCGAAAGGAGTTTATTGAAGTTCGATTGGCTTTGTCAAAGGAAGACTTGAAGATCAAAGGAATATTCAAGCGATCGCATACTTTGCGGATCTCCTCTGCCATTTTTAAGGTAAAGTCTTCCGATTCAATGACACAGGGACCACCAATCAGGGTGAGTGGGCAGCGATCGCCAATAGAGAGGGTATCAGTGATTTGGGTATTATTCATGAGTTTTAGGACTGTTGGTTTCTCAAGACAGAAGCTTGGAGGTTTATATTATCAATAATTTATCTCATGTCCAGTAACAGTTGTAGGGTATTATCGGTTGAATTAAAAATATCACAATTATTGTAATATAAAGGTTACAAGATGTATGTGATATTTTTTTATCTAGAAAAACGCTATAGATATGATTGATATTAATAAGTATATATAGCGCTTTTCAATTTGGTGAGGTACAGAGTCCCTGGAGGGAACAGGGAACAGGGAAAAAATCCTGTGTACCTCATTAGGATATAAACCGCTATATCTAATTAATAATCTTGGTCAATCCTGCTTTCATTTTTCGATAAAATTGATTATATAAAATCAGTTTTTTATCCCCACGATAAAACTCATTTATGTACTTTTTAGCATGACCTTGAAAATGGATAGAATTAAATTTTATTTCCTTTCCATACTCCACATGTCTACAAAATGGATGACTATCTATCCAATAAATTTTTTTCATTCCATTACACATTTCAAATCCGTCTGAAATATTTACATTAGCATCATAGACGGAATCATTAATAATATCAGATGTCAAGCCAATTTTATCAGCATTTCTCTGATAGTACTGATTCAGTAAAGTCATATCACATATACCACCCCTGGTCTCACCATTATTCCGCTTCTCTGCCAATAATGATCTTAGGATTTCTAGGGTTGATGAAGTTGTGTAGAAATGCATTAAAAGTTCACAAAAGTCTTCTAATCCCTTAAGTTTAATAAACGAGTTGTGTCCAGACCCTTTTTTAGATAAAGTAAAATCAAAAGCTTCAAATTTTACTTGCTCTTCTGAAAGGTTAGTATAAATCATCAAATCAGAATCTATATGGACACATTTTTTTAATTTATTTTTTATCATAAAATCTTTGAGAATTAACCATCTCTGAAAACAAAATAACTCATAACTATAATTATTCCGACTCAGGTGATTATCCCCATACACATCTTCAAATTTTTTAGCACTACTATAATAATCTTTGATATTTTCATGATTCACGAAATTAATCCACTGGTTACTCTCATCTCCAATTAAAAAAATGTCCGATTTAGGATTAGTTTGTTTAGCTTGAGCTAAACTATAGAGTAAGTGAAGAGAATTTCCCCGGTGAAGAGTGATGATAGGTATAGACACAAATGTATCCTCCAAGATAAAAATGTTATATTATCTGAATAATTACACTATAATTACAATTTTTTTATAGACTAGTTTGGGAGTTATGACCAAAAAATAATGTCAATAGCGATCGGCATTCTCTATTGCTAGCTTGCCTATTGCCTCTTGCCTATTGCTAGCTTGCCTATTGCCTCTTGCCTATTGCTATAGCAGTCGCCAGGGCAGTTAGGACATGACAAAAGTCTCAAACCTAAGTAAGCGCAAGAGTTTGACTTCTGACTTCTGACTTCTGACTTCTGACTTCTGCTATAGCTTGCCTATTGCCTCTTGCCTGCCCGTAGCGCTATAAATTTAATTGTGTCCGACTACTTAAATTACTCAACAACGTTTATCTTATCATGATTACTTGTTGTGGTTTGCGACTGTAAGGACAGAATTTCTGACACAAGTTCATTAGTGTAGACCTTGGCAGCAGAGTAAACCAGATGATCGGCATTTTCCATCTGCTCCTTGGGAAAGGTCATTGGCTCTCGGAAAATGTAGTGTACTCGTTCACTCTTGGCAGCATAGGCACCGAGAGTTTCTTGAAGTTGATTAAAATAGGCTTGAAAATCCTCATGCTCATAAAGACCTTCATACATTGGGCTGTTGGCTAAGTAAACATTAAAACCATACTCTTCCGCCAGTGCCACTATTCGTTCCAAAGCTTGACGGTTGTAGGGCGAAAGATTAAATTGATTGTTTCTGGCAAAATTGATATGCGACTCCTTCTGTGCTTCTACATAACTAGGGTTGGGTTTTTCCCAAACCATGAACCCATCTTCTTCTATATTGTAGCTTCTGACTTCCTTGAACGTATCCAGAGGAAACCTGAACCATAACGAAAGACTCTTGTTTTCAGAATAGAGGGGAAAATATCGCTCGATAAATAAAATACCCGGACCGCGTAAACGAATCTTTAGTGGTGGTTCAAGCTCCTGCCAGTATCCCCAACTCAAAGGAACTCTCGCTAGTAACGGAAAGTTAATTCCGCGATGCCAAACATCGTAGACATGCACGATCAGAACATTTTTTGGAGCTCCAGATTGCTGTATATATTTTTCTAGCATCCAGGCATCGTTGAGGCTCAACATGTTGCCGATAGTGCAGAGATTGATTGAGGTAACATCGAGTCTCTCGTTGAGAATACTTGGAACTACCCCCTGGTTACAACTGGAATCTCCTAGGATGAGCCAGTCAACAGGTTGCTTCAAGCCCAGTAACATTTCCCATTTTTCCTTGACCAACCAATAGCCTCGATTAGGTCGATGGTCATTCAGATACCATTTAGCTGCAAAATTGCACAAAATAACAAGTATCAAAGTTCCCAATAGAGATAGCAAGACTCCTCGACGGTTGGCTGAGCCAATAATTTCTTCTGGTAGCTGTTGATTGGCGCGTTGTGCCATGTTTTTCCTTAACTCTTTACTCTCGTCATTAATCAAAATCAGAATTGGAAATAGATGAATTCTCCAGATGTGCGAACACCGAAAACACAAATCCAGATAATCAAGAAACTGTAGACCGGAACCCGACACCAATAGTTTAGCTTTGTTAGGATAAGCAGGTCACGGGTCACATACTGATAGATCTGAACTATGACCAATGGCAAGCAGAAAAACACTAAGTCATATCCCAAGAGTAAACTCTGATCTGATCTACCCACCCCCACTCTGGTAAGCATGTAATAGATTTGATCGGCTGAACTGGAACGGAAGATTACCCAGCCAATGTTAGTCAGGATAAACATCAACAACATTTTGCCCAAGATCCTTAGATAGGAATACTTACCGCTCCAAGGATCTTGATGTTCTGGATTCTTATCAAAGATGCGGTAGATGATCAGAATCAGCCCGTGAAATGCACCCCAGATCACAAAGTTCCAGGCAGCTCCATGCCAAAGACCGCCCAGAAGCATTGTTAAAAATAAGTTACGGTAGGTGTTTAAACTCCCCTGGCGGTTACCACCTAAGGGAATATAAAGATAATCTCGTAACCAAGTAGATAGAGAAATATGCCATCGTAACCAAAAATCACTGGGATTGAGAGCAAAATAGGGTAGCTTGAAATTCACCATCAACTCAAAGCCCATCAGCTTGGAAATTCCTCGCGCAATGTCAGAGTAACCAGAGAAATCTCCGTAGATTTGCACGGTAAAAGCCAGAATACCGATCAGGACATCCAACCCCTGATATTGGGTGTAGTTATTGAATATTGGATTGGCGATAGTCGCCATATTATCAGCAATGACTACCTTTTTAAAATACCCCCAAATAATTAGTAATATCCCAGCATTAATTTGTTCTATATTGAGATTACGTGGTAATATGATTTGGGGTATTAGCGTAGTTGCTCGTTCGATCGGGCCTGCCACCAACTGGGGAAAAAAGGAAACAAAAAGTGCAAAATCCAGGAAATTACTAATCGGCTTCAACTTTCCTCGGTAGATGTCGATGGTGTAACTCATCGTTTGGAAAGTGTAGAAAGAAATCCCTACAGGCAGCAGGATAGTTAAGGTAACCCAGTCAACCTGGAGTCCAACAAGTTTAAGCAAACTGCTGAAACTTTCTGCGAAAAAGTTAAAATATTTGAATAAACCCAGTAGGGAAAGATTAAAAATTAAAGAGATACACAGGAGTAGTTTTCGTTTTCGCTCTTCTTTGATGTCTTGGAGCTGTTTTCCTACTGTAAAATCAACAACCGTGGAGAGAGCTAGGAGCGAGAGAAACCGCCAATCCCACCATCCGTAGAACACATAGCTAGCAATCAGCAGCAGAATGTTCTGGGCTTTATAGTTCCTATTTAAAAACAGGTAAAGCGTGTAGACAATGATGAATAAAAGGACAAAAATAAATGAGTTAAATAACATCTTGGAGTTTCCTAAATTTGTTCATGGTTCTCTCATTATGATCGGTACTCCAGCTTGTAGGGTGGGCAAAAAAAGTTGGCTTCTTTTGAGTATTCTAGATTAGATTACTTTGCCCACTCTACTTTAATTGATAGTTTTAATTGATATTTTTTTTACAGGCAAGTCCCTTTGTTCACGGTTCTCTAATTCGGAGCGGTACTCCAGGTTTAACTGAACTCCACTGATTTAGGCAGTGGTATTGGTCTTGGATTGAGGGAGTCTATATAACCTCAGTGCAAATTGTTGGATCTTGTTCCTTAGCCAAAGTAATTTTATCCTGACTAGGGATAGGAATCCGCCTCTGCTGATAAAGTGGATGTAAATAGACAAAAATCTGGAAAGCTTATTCAAGACAAGAAGCTCAGATTTATCAATAATAGATTCGTAGATGTTAAATTCTTGTTCATTCGGTTTCGGAATTGTCCTAAATTCGATATGGGCCTGTTCATATAGGTTACTTGGATAGCTCATCTTTTCGGCTAAGAATCCTAACAAGTGATCTACAGCCTGTTTATATTTATCTAGGTATTCCGGCGTTCTTTTTTGCTTCTGCCCATAGTGATTGTTGTTACCATGGGCTCTATACCTTACCAGAGGTTTGGCTAGATAAAATTTTCTAGCTCCTACTATTGAAGCTCCGAAAACTAAGCAGTCATCTGCACGAATGCGCCAATCTTCTTGCTGGGGAAGCGGTAGGAACTTCTCGAGTACATGTCTACGCATCGAAACTGTCGAAGTTCGATGACCTACCCATGCTTTTTTATAGAGAGTGGCGATTCTGGAATAGCCCAAATCTCTTGTATTGTTGTAGCAACTGGCGATTCGTTCTTCATTTCCAAATACCTCAGCGCTACAAAACAGAAAATCACACTCTGGGTGCTCTTGGTAAAATTTTACTACTTCTGCAATGTAATTTTCTTTATAAAGGTCATCGGCATCAAGAAAACAGATAATCTCTCCACAAGAAGCAATAAATCCCGCATTAAAACTTGAAAGCTGCCCCTCATTTTTATTTTTCAATACCAGCTTGACTTTTTCGTGATCTGAAAATTTTTCTTTTAAGATTTTGGCAGATTTATCTGTTGATTTATCATCGACAACAATAATCTCATCTACGGGAAATGATTGTTGGAGCACACTATCGATAGCATCACTAACATAATGCTGATAGTTATAGTTGTTAATTAAAACCGATAGTTTCATATTTTTTTAAATGTATAAAAAAATTATTGTTAAATAATCTGACATAATATAGCGTTTATCATAGCTATGAGGTACACATTATTTTTTACCTATTGCCTATTGCCTATTGCCTATTGCCTATTGCCTATTGCCTATTGCCTATTGCCTATTGCCTATTGCCTTCCCCTCCTGGGAGGGGTTAGGGGTGGGTTCCTATTGCCTATTGCCTATTGCCTATTGCCTATTACCTGCTCCCTGCTCCCTAAAACCCAGAGATTTGTACCTGATGAGTATGATAGTTGCTATATACAGGTACCATCAATTAAAGCTAGAGCTGTCAACCAAATTTTTAAGATTAGGTTCGGTGACTTCGGTACCAGGTAGCTCCCATGACTAAAACTCCTGTCAACCCTAATGCTGCAATCAGTGGCAGTATGTCTCCTGTTCTCAGTGCCTTTAAACCAGAGCTACCTATTAACACAAAAGGGAAAACACCCGGAATGATGCCTAGAACCGTACCCAGAAAATAGTCCTTGAAGCTAACTGAGGTGAGACCAGCAGCAAAATTGACTAAACCATAGGGAATGATTGGCAGTAGTCGAATCGCAAATATGTATAACACCCCTCCGCGACGCACTTCAGTGTCCATCGCCCGCCAACTTTTAGCTAGCTTCTCAACCACTAGCTTACGCCCGACAGTGCGGGTATAAGCGAAGGATACCACTGCGGCAATTACCGCAGCAACACTAGTCCAGAGTGTACCTAACCACGGACCAAAGATGGCTCCTCCAGTTAAATTAAGTGCTGTTGAAGGGAGTATTAACACAGTCGCTACAACATAAAAGATGATATAGATCACTGGTGCCCAGATCCCAGCCTGTCTCAGCCAAGACTGAAGTTGCTCTGGCTCAATGCCTCCAAGTAAATGCATCACTAAAGCAGTTGCAAAGAGACAAACAAATGTGAGCAAGACAACAAACCGCTTATAGTTGAGCATCAAATAACGCTCCTAATTATCCAATCAGTCATTACATTTATCTCCGATAAAAAGTTATTTTTATCTACCGTAATAGTAAATTAAATTAAATTTAATCATATATAATACCGTAATTATAACCTATTTTTATATTATTTTTTTGAGGAAATAACTTTCTCATTTAGTGAATATGTTTTTGGTAAACCGTAGAGTTCACGAACTAGATAAATCGGTCTTTGTTTCGATTCTTCAAAGATGCGACCAATGTATTCACCAATTATACCTAGTGTCAGCAATTGCACTCCTCCTAAAAAAAGTATGACTACCATTAATGAGGCGTAGCCAGGAAGATCAATCCCAAACAGTAACGTACGAACTATTAGGAAAGCAGCATAGAGGAATCCAGCTATAGAAAGGATGAGACCGACATAACTCCAAACCTTTAAAGGCAGGAGACTAAATGATGTAATACCATCAATGGCAAAATTCCAAAGTCGCCAATAGTTCCACTTAGTGATTCCATCATAACGTGGAGGGCGATCGTAGAGTATAGAAGTTTGCTTAAAACCAACCCAAGCAAATATCCCTTTCATAAAACGGGTTCGTTCTGGCATTTGCTTGACAGCATCAACTACACGCCGATCAAGCAAACGAAAATCTCCAGTATTGGAGGGAATTTGCACATGGCTTATTTGACCAATAACTCGGTAGAAAAGATTGGCAGTAAAACGCTTAGCCCAAGTGTCTCCCTGACGAGAACGGCGTGTTGCATAAACAACATCGTAGCCCTCACGCCATTTGTTAATCATCTCCCCCATGATTTCAGGCGGATCTTGGAGATCTGCATCAATTGGTATAATGGCTGCACCACTAGCAAAATCGATACCAGCACTTAGAGCAGCCTCTTTACCAAAATTACGAGATAGATTGATAACCTTAATTACAGGATTTGAGTAATGGTGCTGGAGCAGTAACTTTAGCGTGTTATCCTTGCTGCCATCGTTGATACAAACAATCTCATAGTTGATGTTGAGATTGTCTAGCCCTATCGTAAGGCGTTCAAACAGGTAATCAATGTTGGACTCTTCATTATAAAGAGGAATCACAACGGAAATTTCGATATCGTCTTCTGAGTTAGAGAACATAACAAGCAACCTATAATCGCCATTGTATAACAATACAATTATCGTTTATTTTGTTGATATTTCACATAAATAACGGATATATATTAAATATATTTTATAAAAAAAATATCAATATTATTGGAAGTTATTTTATTTTTTTAATAAAAATATTTGTTTTTTATAGGCAGAAGTTATCCTGTATTTTTGCTCAATTTTATGCTTAAATAATTCTGGCGTCTTATATAAAAAAACATCCTGGAATTCCTCAGGAATAGTAGGTTGGTTAGGCTCGATAACTAGCTGAAGTTTGACCTTGGGATCTAGTAAATGACTCAATTCCATGATGTCACCAAAGGTACCACCGCCATTTTTGGAGGCTTCACCGCTAACTACTAATGGCATATTTGCTCGATTAATAATCTCCGCGATTTTTTGATTATCACTGCGACTAGGTCTCACTGATTGAATAGCACCAGACAAAACTCCTGCTGCCATGATTGTTATGGTAATTATTCGCAAATGCTTCCGCTGCAAAAATTTTATTTTCGTGGAAGTGAACTGAGTAGAAAGAAAGTAAGCAACGGCGAGTTGGCATCCTAAGTAAGACGGAACGAAATAACGAGCGTTAGTTGAACGTATTCCACCAGACACTAAATCTGGAAGAGCTAGACTCAGTGAAATTGGTATGATTAAGGTGACAACAAATAGCCATATTTGCTTGGGGGTGTGTCGGCACAGAACATAAATTGAGTACCCCACTAGAATTGCCATAGCAAAGGCTAGCAAGGTTTTCAGAGATTCTGGAAGCCAAAATTGGGTTTTAAAAAAGACGGATTGAAGATTGAAAATCCAACTTTTTACTAAAGTGTTTACTGGCAGTGACATATCCATCCAGGCTGTTACTTCCTTTAGTTTGTCCAGATGGGTCAAAATCACCAGAAGCCAGGGCGAGAACGCCACAACTGAAACAAATGATGTTAATAAGTAAGCAACAGCTTTCTGACTTAGCCGAAATCCCTCATTGACAGCCACGTAAATTCCATGACCAAATAAGACAAAGACAGAAAATACAGCAGAATAGAGCGATAGTATTGTAGTTACTGTATAAATCACCCATGCAGATTTTGTTCCTAACCTCATTGCCCGCAGCAGTGACACGCTCATTAGTAAAGTCGTAACTGCCCACAAACCGTACTCCCGTATTTCTTGTGCATAGTACACATGGAAAGGAGAGATAGCTACTAATCCCATCGCTATCCATGCTGTCAAATAGGACTTAAAAAGTTCCAGACAAAGCCAGTAGATACAAGGGAGTGCCAACAGGCTGATTAAGACAGGTAAGCTTCTGTTGATGCTTACAGAATCCCCTAACCACTGAAACCAAAACCGTGCTATTAAAAAGTAGATGGGCGGATGATGTTGATCTTCTGTTACCAGCCCATTGAGAGTGTCAAAAATTGTTTTTTCATGATTAACACTTTGATACTGTCTTAGTTCTTCAACTCCAATTATGTGACCCGTAAATACTTGTTGAATTACCTCCGGTACCGTATAACCAGAAATTCTTAGTAAGGTGTAAGTCTCATCATGCCAATAAGCTCTTGTTTCAAGATTACAAAATCTAAAAAATACCCCTAATATCAATAAACATATAATCAGTAATTTTAACCAATTTGGTGGAAGTATCAACCTGGTTTTGATGATTTTATTCATATAACATATCTCATCATATATTATTTTTTTTAATAAAAACTAGTTGATATTTTTTATATTATAGTATCATTATGAACTAGATTTAACTGTGGTTTATGTTATACCTATATACAGGTATACAGGTATAAAAATACTTTATTAAAACCTATTTACCTATACATTTTTTGATAGAATGCTTGACAGCATTCTGGTAATTTCGCCTGATCGCCTTGAAATAGCCTGCTCTGATGGTTTTGTCTTTGATCAGATCCATAAACTTGAGAAGTTTAGTTATAAATGATACATTATTGTTTAATCTTAAAAATTCCATGGGTTTCCCCCCCATTTTGCGATCATACCAAGACAACAACATGCCTTGCTTTAGAAACATAAATGGTGTCAGCCCATCATATTTAGCATTTGCTGCTAGATGGGTAGGTAGATTAGGATTCACCTTTCTAAATGCCTCGGTGATCAGTGCAATGCCATTTGGTTTTAGCATGGAGTGTATATCTCCAATAGCAGCAAATGGATCACTCAGATGCTCTAGCACTTCAAAGGATAAGACTACGTCATATTTACTAGATAGACATTGGTTGTAATCACTTATAAGAGTTATAGATTCATCTAATAAACCATAATTAGCAAACCGTTTTGTAGTAAAGTCGAAGGTTTTGCTACCTGGGAAATCAAAATAATTAACATTGAAGCCATTTTTAACTAAAGAAATAGAATCATTACCGCTACCGTCACCTAGCATGAGAATTTTGATTTGCTTAGGATCTAATCCCCACTTTTCAGTGTATAAGCTGATTCGGTTTAGTGCTGACTCAGTCCATTTTTGTCGAGCAGGGTTTATCCAGAAAACAAGGGTTTCAAAGATAAATCCGTAGCTCTCGCGGTAGAGTTGCTCCATATGTTCGTCATAGTGGTGGGGTGTTACCTGGAAGACAGGTATATCCTGTAGGACATTCCAGCCCAGATTCATACCTTCCATCCATACTCTGTGTCTAACTTCTTGCTCCGATAAATCTGTAAATTTAGTAATTTCATTAACGATATCGTCAAAGGATAAAGGAATATGTGATGCTATGTCTAATTTCATGATTACTAGCTGGGGGGGCGACAAGCGCCCCGTAAACCTTGATATATATTAAATTGAGCGAATTATGGTAAAAAAAGATAGGTCAGAAATTGTCAAGACGACCTATCAAGTTAGAATGATACCAGAATTATACCAAATAAATGTTGGGGATTAGTTGAAAATTTGATGCATTTAAGTCGTCATAAGCTCGATCATTATTTACGAGGTATGAGAGCTATGAAGCTTATACAGTCTACTTTTTAGCTCTCATGTCGCCCCCCCAGGAATTGATCACCAACTCGACATCCCCAATCCCTCACCCCCGGAAAGCGGAGACTATTTAGTGCCGGTGCCAATTCAGACTGCCTTAAAAGCTGAACTTTACAGGATTTCAAAGAGTCCTAAATCGATGATTGAATAACTAAAATGGATTTAACGGCATAACAATCCCAGAAAGAAAAGCCCATGCAAGTTACCTTTGATCTACCTGATGAAGTGGTCACTCAGCTTCAACCCTTTTGTGATCAGCTACCTCAAATCCTAGCCTTAGGATTGCGAGAATTTAATGCTATTCCTCAAGAAGGTTTTTCTGGTCTGGCTGAAGTCTTGGAATTTTTGGCAAGCCTCCCTACAGAATCAGCTATTATTGCTCTACGCCCCTCAGAAGCCTTACAATCTCAGTTATCTATCCTCAAAGAGAAAAATCGGACAGTAGGTTTGACTCCAGCGGAAGAACAGCTCTGGCAACATTATCAATATTTAGAGAATATTGTTAGAATCGCCAAAGCTAGGGCATTTTTGAAGCTAAACGAAACTGAGGCTCAATGAGCAAAACCTATATTCCTGTCGCCTTACAAATACCGGGATAAAGTCAACCTAAATCCGGGCAATAGATTCTCACCAGATAATTCCGTGGGAAGGTTTCGCACCTCTCCTATAGCACCATCATACAGCAATCGAGAACAAGCAATCGCTTTTCAATTGAGTGTGAGAATGATACAGCGTTTGATAATTAATTGTAAAAAGCACTGCATCGCTACTTGATTACCTCTTGCCTCTTGTATGCATGCCTCTTGCCTTTCCCGAAGAGATTCTGTTCACAACTCAAATAGAAATACTATAGTGCGATGGCTCGAAGAGCCCGCCAAAGGCGATGGCATTTCAGTTTTAGACCTCTTGCAAAAATAAATATCAAATCAAAATCTATCCCTTTTGCCTATTGCCTATTGCCTATTGCCTTGTCAAAACCCACGGTTTATGAGACTTATGCAAGAGGTCTTTTCAATCCCACACCCGACGCAAATCCAACACAAAACCCGGTAACACTTCTTCCCCCGACAACTCAGTTGGATTCTCCAACACTTCCACCGCCAAACCTGGTCGATAAACTTCCACCAGTCGCTGCTGTGGATCGATTAACCAACCCAATCTCGCCCCATTGTCGATATACTCGGTCATTTTAGCTTCCAGAGACTGAACCCGATCTGAGCTAGACCGTAACTCAACCACAAAATCCGGGCAAATATTAGCAAACGTTCCTTTTTGTTCTGGAGTAAGTGCCTGCCAACGTTCTCCGCTCACCCAACAGGCATCGGGAGAACGAGTGGCACCATTAGGTAAAATGAAGCCAGTGGAAGAATCAAAAGCTTTACCCGGTTCCCCCGCATTACGCCACCACACATACAACTCTCCAGAAATACTCCAATTTAGCTTTCCAGTTTTCCAGCCTGTTGGTGGGTTCACAATTAACTCTCCAAGTGCCGTTCTTTCCAGTCTCAAGTCGCGGTTGGCTGCTGCGAGGGCTGCAAACTGTTCCTGGGTGACGTACAACCCGATTGTCCTAGGCAACTCAATCAATAGAGTTTCGGTTTCTGGACTCGCAGGTGTTTGTATCATCTTGACCTCTGTTTATAAGACTCTGTGGGAAGGAAATCTTTGTTTCAATATTCAAAAGGTAAAGAGTGTAAAGGCTAAAGTTTATCAAGTTCCTCAAGTATTAAAAACTATTGATAAGTTGGAGCAGAGTAATGAAAGTTAATCCCCAACACTACACTTATAGCATCAAATGGTCAAAAGAAGACGGAGATTTTGTAGGATTGTGTGCAGAATTTCCCAGTTTATCTCACCTTGACACATCTGGTTTTGCTGCCTTACAAGGCATTACTAATTTAGTCGCAGAAGTGCTCGAAGATATGGAAGCCTCTGGAGAACCTATTCCACAACCTCTTGCCGAGAAAAAATATACCGGTCAGTCTTATGAAGATGAAAGGATGATTCAAGCTATCCTTCAAGAACGAGAAGGTGGAGAACGTGAGGTGGAGTCACCAGTTGGCTACGTTGATTTGTTAACTGATGATTATGTAATTGAGGTCAAACACGTTAAAGTCTGGAAGGACGGCACTAAAGTGCTTCTGTATGCTCCCTACTTTCCAGGTCGAAAACCACGAGTTCATCTGTTTGGTGGCTATAGTAAGGATTTCCGAACTCTGGTAGAAAATTCCTTTGAGACGTTGGGTATTACTACAACTTGGGAGCGTGAACCCTTTTAGGGTGTCTGGACTGATGAAAGAGCGAGTAAGCTATCAGCTTATGTGCTACGCACACGCTACGCGAACAGCTATCAGCTATCAGCTATCAGCATATGCTTACGTTTATCCTACTTATGAGGTAAAATAAGACAGAGATTAACTAGTGACTTATAACAATCTGGTATCAAACCTTAATCAATTGACTTTCGGCCAAAAATTATAAAAATTCATAAAAAGTAAAATCTATTAATATGAGTAAGAAAAAAAAGAAAAAACATCCTGGGGGACATAAGTTTTATGAACCTAGCGACTACAGGCCGGTAAACTGTAAAAACGTCCCAGGAGAACGGGCTAGGAAAAAGTGTAAAAAATGGAACAAATTTGTTGCAGAAAGATCTAAGCTGAAGAAACAAGGTCTGTTTGAAGAGATGAAAAAACTAGAGGAAGAGTACCACGGAATAGACTTAACACAAGAGACGACTGTCGATACTCCAGATTGCCTTGAAGAAGAAGAATTGTACTACGACGGTTATTTAGATGAATACAGAACTTGGTTTTAAGTCACCGGATTGAGCTAGCCTATTAATGCTTCAATTTTAATCAGCTCTCCAAACTTTTCTGATCATCTAAGTTAAGAAATAGAAGTATATTACCAATGGCAATCCCGATGACGATAAATTGAGGTAAAATTACTGAAAGTAAATCACCCCAAAAATTTTTCATAAAAGGAAGACTAGTTAATACACTATTCAAGATAAATTGTAAGCATAAAGCACTCAATCCACTTAGAAAAATGAAGAAAAATACTTTCCACCAATTACCTTCAACTCTGGAGCGACTGTAATCGAAAGCATCTTTTCCCCTTTGGTCTCGGAGAATAAAAGCCAGCCCATAGTATTGATTATTTACCGCATAAACTATCCCTGGGATTATAAGTAGCATAAATCGGATAAAATAGTTAATACTAAATCTCAAACATAGCCCAACTAGAGGAAGTAAATTCGAAACTATTTTTTGGACTGCACTCTGATAACTGGTATCTCTTCCATGAATATAATTTTCTGTAATCAGCGATAGGGCTATGTAATAGATCAAACTTGCTAAATTGACAATGATCGAAACAACTACAAAAAATGCTAAAAACAATCCTGAAGGGTTATTTATATTTTCCGGGTTCAAAGCTGATAAAATTATCAGCAAAGGTAAATAAATTGTACAAAACAACAGTAGGATAGGCTTCAAATTTTTCAGATAAACATCAAACCCCATTGAGATTAATTCGATTAATCCAAGTTTTCGGCTTTGAAGTTGAGATAGACTACTCATAGTTAAGGCTCCATCAACGGGTATTGATATAGTATTTATCAACTAGTTTATGTCCATTTTTGATTTTATGGAACAGTAAAAAGATAACAGTAAAAAAATCGGCGTTGCTGATTATGGGTATGGTTTTGCCCCCCTAGCCCCCCAATTTTGCGGTGCGACCCGTGGCGAATTTAATTCGCCGACGGAAAGCGCACCGGTGGGGGAACAAGACTTTCTTGCGTCCCTTCCGGTGCGCGCCTCCTAGGGCGAGTAAATCGCCCTTGGGTCGCACCGCAAAGTTGGGGGACCCACGGGGGCTTGACCAAAACCAGATGATCGCGCATTCATTCCTTGATTCAGCAACGCCAAAAAATCTGTATAACTGAGATCTTGCACCATTGTCATTAATCGTAGGGTGGGCAGTGCCTACCAACGCGCTTTGCAAGCTTCA
>NZ_JAAHFZ010000002.1:172472-202834 GCF_010672795.1 Moorena sp. SIO1G6 | reverse complement strand
AAAACCAGATGATCGCGCATTCATTCCTTGATTCAGCAACGCCAAAAAATCTGTATAACTGAGATCTTGCACCATTGTCATTAATCGTAGGGTGGGCAGTGCCTACCAACGCGCTTTGCAAGCTTCATTATCTGTCTGGTGCACTGCCCACCCTACATGAACCAAGCTTATTGAGAATGGGGCAAGAGGTGAGTATAACTTATTACTAGGATAAGCGCTATCAAATAAACAAGGGTTTAATTATCTGTGATTTAATCTAAATTTCCGGCGTTGCTGATTATGGGTATGGTTTCGCCCCCCTAGCCCCCCAATTCTGCGGTGCGACCCGTGGCGAATTTAATTCGCCGACGGAAAGCGCACCGGTGGGGGAACAAAACTCTCAAGCGATGCAGCGCGGTCTTGGGGAGGCAGCGCGGTCTTGGGGGTTCCCCCCACTCGCTATTGCCGTGGTTTCCCCCACTCGCTATTGCATCAAGACAAGTCCCCCAGAATTGGGGGACCCACGGGGGCTTTAATAAAACCAGATGATCGCGCATTCATTCCTTGATTCAGCAACGCCAAAAAATCTGTATAACTGAGATCTTGCACCATTGTCATTAATCGTAGGGTGGGCAGTGCCTACCAACGCGCTTTGCAAGCTTCATTATCTGTCTGGTGCACTGCCCACCCTACATGAACCAAGCTTATTGAGAATGGGGCAAGAGGTGAGTATAACTTATTACTAGGATAAGCGCTATCAAATAAACAAGGGTTTAATTATCTGTGATTTAATCTAAATTTCCGGCGTTGCTGATTATGGGTATGGTTTTGCCCCCCTAGCCCCCCAATTTTGCGGTGCGACCCGTGGCGAATTTAATTCGCCGACGGAAAGCGCACCGGTGGGGGAACAAAACTCTCAAGCGATGCAGCGCGGTCTTGGGGGTTTCCCCCACTCGCTATTGCATCAAGACAAGTCCCCCAGAATTGGGGGACCCACGGGGGCTTTAATAAAACCAGATGATCGCGCATTCATTCCTTAATTCAGCAACGCCAAATTTCCTGCTGCTATAGACAAAAGGACTCGAAAGCCAATTGTGAGAACTTTGATGAGATACTCTTAAACCGTCATTAATCTGGATAATCCGGTATAAAACGGTCAAGGTGCAATTTATTGTTGCCTGAGGGAGGAGTGGTAGTCAGCAATTGGAGTCAAGCCTCCCACTCATCTGTCTAGGCGTTCCTGGCATCTCGACCAGGAGTTCCTTAAAAGCCTTAGTTTTGCTATGCTTGCAATTAAGCAATCCAAGCTCGATTGCATCAAGTAAACTAAGTCCCATTCCTTCCAAGAAACGCGCGGTACGACGCAACAATACTGCCTGTACCTCGGTTTTAACCATGTACCGGGTGATTTCCTGATCCGTACCTCTGTCAAGGATATTTTTGGCAGCATTATGGTCAGCCTGCAACACGACCCCATTAAATCTGGTAAAACTGTCCCCGCTTCTTTTCCCCAGAAGGGTTCCGGTCACGGAGTCAATTTGCGACGTGTAACTAGGCTGGACTTCTTTCACAACCGACCCAGTCCAATTAGCCCATTTCTGTAACGAATCCCGCATTACTCCTTTCATCCAACTATTGAGCTTGCGAGACATCGCCTTGGACTGGCGTTTATTTTTGATTGGTTGTGTTAAATCTTCCGCAAAAACTAAGAGTGATTCGCCATTAAACAGCGATTTAGAAGCAGCTCCTATTATTGCTGTAAGCTCTGACTGATTCTGTCTGTAGCGCTTATTTTCTGTCTTTCGGTTTAAATTATTTTTTAGTATTCGAGCCGATTTGACTGGATCTAGTTTTTCCAGTTTTCTATGTATTGCCCAAAGCTTCCCTCGATTACGATTCTTGGCACAAATACGGTCGGACTTTTCAGTAGTCGCCTTGCCCAAGTTCAAACCATGCCCTTGGCCATCTGAGTCATAGAAAGCCTCTGTGTACCCTTTATCTATCCCAACAGGACGGCGGTTGGCGGGTACTTCTACGGTTCCATAGTCTACTAAGAAGTGAATCTCAAATCTTTGTAAAGTTTGATTGTGGATTAATCTAATCTGCCCACTTATTTGGCGATTAGATCTGACGATTATTCTGTTTCTTTTTCCTCTTCTTAATCCAGCTAGCTCTAACTGATAAGTGTTGCGGGAGAGCCTTCTGCACTTATAGCCTACTTGTTGATAAACTATCTGATTTTTGACCCAAGAATGTCCTCGCTGAAACTCCTTTCTGATCAGTCGGTGAAGGAGTGGACTGTCCATAAATGCTAAGGTCTTAAGCTGAAAGCAAAGTTCTTTTCTGGTCTTTTGATTGTCCTTCCCCGGAAATCGTTTGTAGATTTTCTTGATTACCGCATCGGTACAGGCCGCCTGGCTCGCTGTAATGGCTTTCGCTACATCATTAATAGTCCAATCCATTAACTTAGCAGGTAGCCCCAAGGTATCGGGAGTCCTGAAGCTCTTCACTTCCGGGATAGCCTTTTTCCAGTCCAGTCCCCAATGGTTAATGCTTCCGAGTTTGTTGTAAGACTCAGCCCTGACGACACCTAGTTTTTTCATTACCTGCAACAACTCAAACTCTACCGACTTACTCATCCCCACCACGGGGACAATTTGAGTCGATAGTCTCTTGGGATAGCCCACTTTCTTTGGCATCGTCAACTGCTGTGTCTTCTTTCTTGACTATACTCTAGCGCTAGCAAAATGTCAATGTCGGTTTTGTACAGTTAAATACCGTTTTATACCTATTTATTGGGGTTTAGTTGCGAGACTAGCAGGAACGCCATTGGGATAGCTAGAACGACATAGGTTGGGAGTGTCAAGCCAACAGCCACCCCATATGCCTCAATGTAACGCTCTATAGTTAGTTGTCCTAGCAGTTTCGCCTCCAGTTTTATTAATATAATTAATTATAGTTATAAATTATTGTTATAGCGGTTTTCGTAGTAATGAGGTCAACAGGATTTTTTCCCACTTCCGTTCCCCCCTTATTAAGGCTTCCGTTCCCCTCTTATTAAGGTCCCCCCTTATTAAGGGGGGTTAGGGGGGATCCCTTTCCCGACTCCCTACTCCCGACTCCCGACTCCCGACTCCCGACTCCCGACTCCCTACTACCGCCCAACCCTGCGACTGTGTACCTGACCTATTTGAGAAATGCTAGATCATACCGGTGGTCGGCACACCACTCCCAGACAAAACCCATGCCAATCATCTAGTCCAATCCCATTAGCTACTTCTTGATTGACCCTTGTATGTTACGGCTTTACACGTAACTTTCTAAACTTGATATAAGCCAACAAGTAACAGCCGACAACCAAAGAGAGGTCTTCTGTCTGATGGAGTTATACAAACCTGGGCTTGTCCCTGACGATCCCTTGAGAAAAAGAAAACGGTTTAACCAAGCCTCCCTAGGTTTAGTCTCTACTCTAAGTTTTCCAGTAATTGTTAGTACTGCTGACGCCATGCTCAAGTCAGCAGAAGTTACCCTTGTGGGTTATGAAAAAACTGGTAGTGGTCACTGCACTGCCATTGTGCGGGGAGCGATCGCTGAGGTGAGAATTGCTGTGGAATCGGGTAAGGATTATGCTCAACGAGAGGGTGAGTTGCTCTCTTCGACAATCATTGCGCGACCACTTCCCAACCTGGAAGTGATATTTCCCATCGGTGTTCACCTACTCGATCAAGTTAACCAAAATCATCGTAGCCGGGTCAGTAATCATGCCCTAGGTCTTTTAGAAACCAGGGGATTGCCAGCAATGGTTGGTGCCTCGGATGCCATGCTCAAAGCTGCCAATGTACAGCTTACTGCCTACGAAACCATTGGGGCGGGTTTATGTACTGCCATTATTCGGGGTCGTGTGGCAGATGTAGCCGTTGCTTTACAAGTTGGAATGGCTGAAGCCCAGCGTATTGGTGAACTAACCGCTGTGACAGTGATTCCTAGACCTCTTGAAGATTTAGAGAAAAGCTTGCCAGTAGCGAGTTGCCTGATGGAGGAGCAACCACAACCCTTGAGAATACCAGTTAAGGTAAAGGAAGCAGAAAAAGAGCTAGTAGAACTACCAGATTTAAGAAACTTACCCATACGTACCAAAGATTCATAATAGCTACCATGGAAAAAAGTCCACCATGAACACTATGAAACTCTCTTTTCCCCATTCCCCACTCCCTACTCCTGACTTTAAAGACTGTCAAAGACTAAGATCTATATCCTCATAGGAGTAATATCATTGAAGCAAGCCACATTGCATCAGTTAAGGGTCTTTGAAGCAGTCGCTCGGCACCACAGCTTTACACGAGCTGCAGAAGAACTGTTTCTCACCCAACCCACTGTCTCTATGCAGGTGAAGCAGCTAACCAAAGTTGTTGGTATGCCTCTGTTTGACCAGGTAGGTAAGCGAATCTACCTGACCCAGGTTGGTGAGGCACTAGTTAAAACCTGCCGCGATATCTTTGAGAATTTAGACCAGTTTGAGATGAAAGTGGCAGATCTCAAAGGTTTAAAACAGGGGCGTCTGCGCTTAGCAGTGATTACAACTGCGAAATATTTTATTCCTCGTTTACTAGGTCCGTTTTGCCAGCGTTATCCAGGCATTGATATTTCTCTGCAAGTCACCAACCACGAATACATCCTTGGTCGTCTCAGTGAGAATCTAGATGACTTATACATTATGAGTCAGCTTCCGGAAAACCAGGAGACCTGCTATAAACCAGTGCAAGAAAACCCCCTGGTTGTGATCGCACGGGTCGATCATCCTCTAGCTCAGGAAAAAAATATCCCCCTTAAACGTATAGCTCAAGAAACCTTTATTATGAGGGAGCCTGGTTCGGGAACACGCAAAGCTGTACAAAAACTGTTCGATTACCACCAGATTTCACCAAAGGTGCGGCTGGATTTGGGGAGTAATGAGGCAATTAAGCAAGCGATCGCAGGGGGTTTAGGAATTTCTGTATTATCTCGTCATACCTTAGTTATGGAAGGGGTTAACTCTGAGCTGGTGGTTTTGGATGTAGAACACTTTCCGATCGAGCGTTACTGGTATGCTGTCTATCCACGTAGCAAACAACTATCGATTGTTGCTGGTACTTTTCTAGATTATCTATTGAGTTCAGAGCCACTGATTTGCCAAAAATAAGATTGGTCAATAGCTCAAGCAAACCAGCTGTATCCTCCTTTTGACCAAAAAATTGGGTTTCAAGCCCCGTCCTTCTAGGACGGCTTTATTTCTTTTTGTGCTATAATATGACGTAGAGTTGTTCCACGTCAAAATGATAGTTTTAGAGTTTAAGGTCAAGGGGAATAAAACTCAGTATGCCGCCATTGATGAGGCGATACGCACTGGTCAATTCGTCCGAAATAAGTGCATCCGTTACTGGATGGATAATAAAGGTATAGGACAAAAAGACTTGTATCGCTATAACACGTGGCTGAGATCTGAATATCCTTTTGTTAAAGACTTAAATTCTCATGCCTGCCAAGCTTCAGTGGAAAGAGCTTATAGTTCAATTTCTAGGTTTTACGATAAATGTAAAAAACAAGTCCCTGGTAAAAAGGGTTACCCCAAGTTTAAAAAGTTCTCCCGGTCAGTTGAATACAAGACATCGGGCTGGAGACTCTCACCTGATACTAAGTCGATAAAATTCTTAGACAAAAAAGGAGTCGGAAAACTAAAACTAAAGGGAACCTGGGAATTGTGGCGTTACGACCATAAATTGATCAAGCGAGTCAGATTAGTACGTCGCGCAGATGGTTATTATGTTCAATTCTGTGTCAAAGTTGATATTAAGGAATCTCTAGATCCCTCACATACCAACGTTGGATTAGATGTAGGGCTAAAAGAATTCTACACAGATTCTAAGGGAAACACAGAACCAAATCCAAGATTTTATCGTAAGGGCGAGAAGCGGCTGAAGTTTTATCAGCGCCGAGTTTCTCGTAAAAAGAAAGGCAAGGCCGTAGGCCACGCTTCGCGAACAGCTAACCGTAAGCGCGCCATTAATAGGTTAGGTAGGACGCACCTTAAAATAAGTAGGCAACGTGAAGAACATGCGAAGAGACTCGCCCGTTGCGTAATCCACTCTAACGACGTGGTCGCTTACGTTCGCGAAGCGTGCCGAAGGCAAGATTTAAGGGTGAAAAATTTGGTCAAAAATCATTGTCTTGCTAAGTCTATTAATGATGCAGGTTGGTATCAATTTAGAAGGTGGTTAGAGTATTTTGGACAAAAGTTTACTAGGCAAACGGTAGCCGTTAATCCTGCTTATACTAGCCAAAATTGCTCAAACTGTGGTGAAGTTGTCAAAAAATCGCTATCTACTAGAACTCATGCATGTTCATGCGGGTGTGTGTTGGATTCGCCGAAGGCGACGCTACGCGAACGCGATCATAATGCAGCTATCAATATTCTAAAAAGAGCTTTGGGTACTGTAGGGCATACAGGAACCTGGATCATCGATCCAAACGCTTTAGGAGATCCGACCTCTACTCTTCCTGATTCCGGTCTGGAAGAGCCACGTTGGGTCGTTGATTAAAGAATCCCCGCTCTTATAGGGCGGGGAGTGTCAAGGAACAGCTGGCTATTAAGCTTTTGTGCAAAGGTGCTATTGCTCAATTGGTTGACGCGCGATTTATTAAGATTTATTCAAATAATTTTGAGCTTGTTTGAGAGCGATCGCACCAATATTGTAAACTACCCAGCCTAGTGCCAGGAGTAAAGGCAATAAGACTATTAATAGACGTAAATCCATGATTCTAGTGTCCTCCCTATAATGCTTGAAGTTTTTTTAACCTCCCACCCCTACAAGGAGTGGGCTTGTTGGTTGAAAAAGTTGCTGTGACTAAGTAATATCACTCCTACCAAGCTAGAGGGGTAACCTCCCTCAGCTTGTCTGCCCTGTACCGGACGGTACGTAGTTGTTTATTAATATAGTCGCACCTATGGGTCAATTTTTTTTAGTTAATTTTTCAGTAACCTGATCACCCATTTGTCCAAGACGTTGGACGGTTCTTGGTAAAACTTAACCAAAGTTAATCAATGTTACCCACACTTGACTAATTGGTAAGGAATCGGTAAAAAGCGATACAGGGCTTTTGTGATCGTGTTTTTCTCAATTATTGTCCATTGTTCCGGGATCGGAAGTTCTCTGTTCCGGGTTTGGGCCAACGGCAGCGAAGTATTAGGTTACACTAAATCCTAAATCTTTGCCTTTACCTGCATGAACTAGAGCCAACTTTTCATAGTGCCGTGCATGTTCAATCAGTTCAGCGGCTTGAGCCTCCGAAACATCCCGTAATTTTTTGGCAGGGACACCGACTACCAGGGACAGAGGAGGAACGTCTTTACTAACCACAGCTCCAGCGCCTACGATACTACCATGACCCACACGAACCCCATCGAGTACCACTGCTCCAATACCAATCAAGCTACCCTGTTCAATATATGCTGAATGAATGACAGCGCGATGACCGACAGTGACATGGTCTTCTAAAACTGTTGGCTTGCCGGGATCTCCGTGTAAAATTGCGCCATCTTGAATATTAGTGCGATCGCCAATCTCGATGCGCTCCACATCACCTCTGACTACAGCACCATACCAAATGCTAACTCCTGCAGCTACGGACACCTGACCCATAACTACAGCATTAGGGGCGACAAAGGCAGCAAGAGACAGATCTGGGGGAGGCCAAAAAGATGTCAATATTGGGGTTTGAGGTAGGGGATGATCCACAATTAATCACAATAGGGAGATAATGGTAATTAATACCTTAGGTTTTACATAGGTTTTAGAGTGGGGTCACTTAGACCAACAGCAATAAATACCCAGTTATAATGATGGAGCCATTAGGTAATAGCATATACCTCTAAGGCAATCTCTAGCATTTAATGATTGATTCTAGCTTGCAGTACCCGATATTCGGTTCAGAAATAAAATGTCCTCACTGCCGTCAGATAATTCCGGCATTGACGTTGACTGACACTTACTTGTGTCCACGTCATGGTGCGTTTGAAGCCAACCCAAAAACTGGGGAACTAATTCATTTACAATCTGGGCGTCACTGGCGTCTATGGCAAGATAAATGGTACCGACAGCACACTCATCCTGATGGCATTCGCTTTGAGATTCACGAAGCCCTAGACAAGCTATACACTGAAGGATATCGGGCAACACGAGTGATTATTGCCAGTCGTTATCGGGATTTAGTGAGTGCCTACCTAGAGCGCAGTACCCCCTGGCGAGGGAACTCAGAGTCTGGCAAACCCAGGTTGTATGGCTTGCCGGTAGAATTTAGCCCAGAACCTGAGGAAGAACCTTGTTGGGCAGTGATTAATTTTGATTTGGAAAAAGAACCAGGGGTACCTGTGCGCTACCCTTATTTCCGATTGTTTTAGTGATTGCTAGATTGGTGAGCACGTGATTAGTGATTAGCGCTTGGTGATTTCAGTACACCTGTTGTTGGTTACAAAGGAATAAGGGTAAAGGAAAAAGGCCAAAGGACAAAACCCATGCATCACGCTTCGATTCGCACAGCCAATATTCATCGCGCGATCGCATTTTATGAGAAGTTGGGATTCACGGTATCTGAACGCTTCACTACCGGCATGACTCTAGCCTGTTGGCTGAAGGGACTGGGTGGACGCTTGGAACTGATCCAAATTCCTGAACCATTACCAGCACCGGATGCCTTTGGGGATGAGCATTATGTGGGATATTACCACGTGTCTTTTGACCTAACTGATAGCGCTACTGACTTGCCAAGTTGGTTAGAGTCCTTGAAAGAAAGTTTTAAAGAGGCTTCTGAGCAGAACCCAGAGCAGTTTCAACCGTTGAAGGTTCTCTTGGAACCTACCCAACAGATGATCGGTAATCGTGTTTATGAGGTAGCGTTTATCGCGGATACTGATGGTTTACCCTTGGAGTTTTTGTATCTGCTAAAAACCTAGACATAGCTAGAAATAGGTTTCAGGGAGTCGGGAGCGGTGCGACCCGTGGTGAATTTAATTACGGGTCAAGCGCACCGAGGGAGTCGGGAGTCGGAATGCCCTGAAAAAAAAATTACTGGTCTGTATAGCAGTTTTTCCCCTAATGAGGTAGACAGAATTTTTGCCCTCTTCTCTTTTCCCTGTTCCGAGATCCGCTGTTCCCTAAAACCAGAAACTCTGTATCTCACCAAATTGAAAACCTCTAGATTGGTCACTTTTACCTTTTGGCTTTTACCTTGTGCCTTCTTTGCCGTCGTTCTGCTATAGACTGGCGGCGAGTTTGTATAGACACAACTTTCGCCTCACTACTCTCTCGTGCCACCCGAATCAACAACCCAGCGGAACACAAACTCGAAATCATCGAACTTCCCCCATAACTAAAGAATGGTAAGGGTAAACCAGTAGTGGGAAGAGCCCCAGAAGCAACGCCAATATTTAACAGAGACTGTCCTACAATAAACAGCATTGCCCCAATCGCGATTAACTGATAGACTCGGTTTCTGGCCTTAATAGCTACAATCACAGCTAGGGTCATGTATGTCATCAACAAAAACATTAGCGCTATACTACCAGCAAAGCCAAATTCCTCAGCAAAGACAGAAAAGATAAAATCAGTGTGTTGAATCGGTAAATAGAATAACTTTTGTTGGGATAACCCAAAGCCAGAGCCCCAAGTCCCACCCGAGCCAATAGCCAGAAGACTTTGAATCAATTGGTATCCATCTCGCATCGGATCAGCCCAAGGATTGAGGAATGACATCACCCGACGCCGCTGGTAATCCTTAATGCTGATACTGAGTACTGCCAGCAGGACACCACCAAATGCTGTACCTCCCAAGTAAGAAAACGGTAACCCTGCTGCTAGAGCAACTAGCCACAAGGTCATCCCACAAAGTGCTGTTGTACTCAGATTAGGCTGTAACAAAATTCCCACCAACACCACCATAAAAATCCCCAGCCACGTGAAACGGGTCCGCCACTGAAGCCGGTCCCACTGCCCAAATACCCGAGCTGCTTGTAACACTAGAAACGGCTTCATTAACTCTGAAGGTTGCAGGGGAACCGAACCGAAAGATAACCAGCGAGTGGCCCCATTAACCGTTGTGCCCACACCAGGAATTAAAGTCAATAACAGCAGCACCAACAGCCCCAGGACCAACCAATGGCTGATCTTTAGCAAATAACGCAACGGTGATCGCACCAATAGGTTAAATCCCACTAAGCCTAAGACTACCCACATCAGCTGTCGCTTGACGTAGTATGTTCCATCCCCTAACTCGACATCTGCGATCGCATAAGAAGCTGAGAAAAGAATTACTATTCCGATCAACAGCCATAGAAAGGTTAACCACTTCAGTAACCGAGCACTCACTGCCCAGTCTGTAGTAGAGGGATTAAATAATAGAATCAGGTTGCGTAGAGCCACGTTTAATCAGGTTGTTTGACTGTTATTTGGTTGACTGTTATTTAGTTGACTGTTATTTGGTTTAAGGTTGAAGGTTATTTGGTTGTTCGCGAACCGTGGCCTTTTGGCCAAGGTTATTTGGTTGTTCGCGAACCGTGGCCTTTTGGCCAAGGTTATTTGGTTGTTCGCGAACCGTGGCCTTTTGGCCAAGGTTATTTGGTTGTTCGCGAACCGTGGCCTTTTGGCCAAGGTTATTTGGTTAAAAGTTATTTGGTTGTTCGCCTTTGGCCTTTGGTTTCTTGTTTATAGCTTTTCTCATAGTAATGAGGTACACAATATTTTTTACCTGTTGCCTGTTGACTGTTGCCTTTTGCCTATTCCCTAACATCCCAAATGTACCTCACCGAATTTAGAAATGCTATATCTTCCCTCTGTTGCCTATGTTCCCATCCCCCCATTTTCCACCAAAAATCAAAAAGGGGTCGTAGTAGACCCCCTGAAATTTTTTTATAAACAGGTATTATGGAAAAATCATTACAAACCGGTGTTTGTACCTTGCTTACCAGTTGCCAGCTTAACCTTAATAATTTTGCCACCCATTTTCTGGATGCGCTGCTGCTCACGGAACCAGTTATCGTAGGAAACTTGCTTGGTAAAAAAAGTATTCTGTAACTCCCGTTGTGTCCTAATTCGGCTTTGGCTTGGCACACAAGCAGTTATTTCAAACATCCGCATGAGGTTATTTCTCCTGGTAAAATTCAAGAAAATTTTAATTCTGGTTTGATTCCAAGATGGCTAAAAAACTCCCTATCGCCTATAGCGAGGGAATAAATTCGTTAATCGAATATCTCAACTATTCCAAAGTCTGGGAGTTAATTGTCAATACTAGACTGTCAAAACTCCTCTGCTTGACTGACCTGAGCCAGATTCGCCTTTAACAAGCTAGCACTCACAATCAACTTCCCAGACCTTAATTACACAGACAACTACAGGCTGGCGAATTCCATCAACACTAGCTAAGTTAGCTTAAGCCAGAGCAGATGTAGTCAAAGTATACACCCATTTCCTTACCGGCATCAGGACCAACTAAGCTAGCGGTAACTTCCTTCATGCCTTGGATGGAATTGGTGGTATTGCCAATGGGAACACCAAGGGAGTTGTAGGTTTCCTTCAAGCCATTGAGTACGCGCTCATCAAGGATAGATGGGTCACCGGCCAACATCGCATAGGTAGCATAACGCAAGAAGTAATCCATGTCACGGATACAAGCTGCGTAGCGGCGAGTGGTGTACATATTGCCACCAGGACGAGTGCTGTCGGAATACAACAGGGTCTTAGCAACCGCTTCCTTAACGATGGTAGCAGCATTAGCACTAATAGCAGTTGCTGCACGTACCCGCAGCTCACCAGTTTGGAAATAGCCCTTGAGCTTTTCCATAGCGGAGTCGTCTAGATATTTGCCTTGGACGTCCGCAGAGTTGATAACAGCAGTAATTGCGTCTTGCATGATTCTATTTCCTTATTTAACTCAAGTTGTGATTATCGGTTCTACAGACAGACTATGCCATCATCAGAACACTAGGCAAAGGGGTATTTATTGCCCTACAACAATCCACCAATCACATAGTCGAAGTAAGAGGCAGCTTCGGCAGCATCGTCTCCAGACATCATGCCAGTAGCGATACCCTTCATGCAACGGACGCTTTCGGCAACAGCATCAATGGAGGTACCTAAAGACTTGTACATTTCCTTAGCACCTACCAGACCAATTTCTTCAATTGGTGTGGTATCACCAGCAACAATACCATAGGTAATCAAGCGCAGGTAGTAATCCATGTCCCGCAGGCAAGTAGCGGTCATTTCCGGACCGTAGGCATTACCACCAGGAGAAACCACATCTGGACGCTTTTGGAATAGTTGGTCTCCAGCTTGCTTAACAATTTGGTCACGGGAGCCTGTCAAGGTTTGAGCAATACGTAAGCGCTGCTCACCAGAAGTAACAAAGCTTTTGATACGGTTTAATTCACCAGGGCTCAGATAGCGAGCCTCAGCATCTGCATTCACGATGGATTTCGTGACAATACTCATAGATGGATTCCTCCAGAAAAAAATATCACCAGGTTTGTTTAAACTGGCATTTCCAAGAATGAACGCTCTCTAACTAACCTTGCGGTGTAATTAGAGCTTCTGTAGCATTGCAGTTACCTGCAATGTGCCGGGTAAATCGCCGTTCTCGATACGCCGTCGGAACTTCAGCCGACGCACGTCCCAGCAAAACTTGGTTTGGCTAACCCCGCCTAAATTAAAGGCCTAAATCAAAGCCTCAATCAAAGCAGGTTAATCATAAACCTACCTTCCGGGAATATTTTGCTACAGATTGTTGACATTTTTCCTAGCTTCGCAACACATCGTAACATTTTCCCTAATAAAGTTTGAAAGGTCAGTTACAGGTTAGTGGCCTGAGTTAGAGGTTAAAGGTTGAAAGTTTAACCTTTAAGGCTAGTCCAACCTACCGACCACCTCCAAACCTCCAAACCTCCAAACCTCCAAACCTTCAACCTTTAACTTTCAACTTTCAACTTTCAACCTTCAACCTTCAACCTTCAACCTTCAACCTTCATAATTAATACTCCCTGACTAACCCGCTGATAGGGGACTACATCTTCACCAAAGAAGCGAGAGTATTCTGCACTATCAACCATAGCTTTTACTGCAGCGTCTAGACCCTGTCCCGCCAACAGCTGCTGGTAGGTTTGAACCTCACCGTGAGTGTTAGGGGTACGTCCGAGTAAGTGCCGGAACAATAACTCGACCACTTTGGCAGGGGGATAAGACTGGTAAAACCGCTGACTATAGGTGTTACTACTCGCCAAGGCTTTAACAAACTGCCGCACGGAAATTTCTCCATTGCGCAGTTGACTGTCTAGATGCTGTTGCCGGTATTTAGGTGGTACTGGTTCACCGAATAAATCCAGGACCTGGTCATAAATGGCATCAATCACCACTGCGGTTTCAACCTGAGAAATGTTTGGGGTGATGCGGAAAATCCGTGTCGCCTTAGCAGATTTGGGATTCAAGGTTGAGTGCTTCCGATTAGAAGAACGACCTACCTTGGCCAGCTCGGAAGGGTTAGTAGCCACCTGCCACTTTTGGGCAGCCATATCTGCGATCGCTTTTCCGGTCAGAGGTAGCTTAGACGAATCCATGCGAGGCTGGACTGGATCAAAGCTTGGTACCACCACATCACTATTCTGCTTGGTCTGCTGATTATACAGCTTCTCGGTGTTGGGGAAATTAGCAGCTGGTAAGGTGGGGAAGCGGCGGTACGGGACGGTATCTTCTCCAAATGCCTGAGCATATTCCATGCCATTGACCATTGCCCCAATAAAGCTTCGAATCCCTTCAGAGGCTAGAATTGCGTTGTAAGTCTGGATTTCCTTCTGATTTAAGGGGGCACGTCCTAGGAAGTGCTTGGTACCCAGTTCAATCACCTTGGTGTTGGGGTAGGGGGTGTAGAACTCTTTGATGTAGAGATCAGAACAACCTAAGCCTTCAATAAACTCCTTGAGATTAATTTCGCCATTGCTCAGTCGGCTTTCCAGGGAGGTAAATGCTGCTTGGATCACATAGGGTTCAAGATCCCGCTCAAATATCTGCCGATAAGCTGCTCCAATTAGGACTTTCAACGCTGGCTTATCATTAAGGTCAATCAGCTTAAAGATCTTGGTTTGTTCACGCTGTACACTAACCCCCTGATTAATCCGGAATTCAACTTCCGGTTCGGTGAGCATCTCTTTGCCCATACCCAGCTCAACAAAGCGAGGTACTTTCTCCTCAGCCATGATTGCCATTGCTGATGTCACGCTACCAGACACTCCGGTGCGCATTTTTAAACCAGCCGCCGTCACATAGCGCTCATAGGGAACCGTATCTTCCCCAAATGCCTCAGAGTACTCTTTGGTGTTGACAATTGCCTCTACTACACCGTAGAAACCTTTTTTATAGGCAACATCATAGTAACTGTTCATCTCGGAGCGCCCATAGCTAGGACGACCAAGCAAACGTCGGTGGATATATTCTATTGCCTTGACCACATACAATGGTGTCCAGTAACGTTTGCGGAAACCATCAGACTTCGCCAGCATTAGGATAAACTCGCGGACGGTAATTTCACCGTTTTCCAGCCGAGCTTCCCCTGAAGTCAGCCGTTCCCCTTCATAGGGCATAAAGCCAAACACTCGCAGGTAACAGGCACGAATTACCCTTTGAGTAGAGCTTTCAGCAAATTTGATACTCTTGTCTTGTGTACTAGGGATCTGGTCAAGGCGGATCACCTTAGAGCCAAGGGAACCGGGGGACATACCCCTTGCCCCTGGATTACTATTTTGGTTATTGATTCCTGGGCCTTGGTGGATCAGCAGGCGTTTAGTATCTTTGCCAAAGAGAGCGGGGGTGGTAGTAGGATTCCGGGTTTCTTTCGGGAAAATTGCCCCAAACTGAATTTCCAACGAGTCATTACCAGAACCATAGACATGTTGGTCAGGCAGCGGTTGCTCGTACTTGGCAAAGGTATTGAGAAACTGGGCATCCTTACGGAAGGGAGCACTATAGCGCAACAAATCTTGCTGCATGCCCCAGTTACGGCATTCTTGAGCCTCTTGACCATAACCCCTCAGATAGGGAACCGTTTCTTCCCCAAAGTAATCCGAATATTCCTGAGAATCCACCAGGGCATCTACTAGAGCGGGTAGACCACCATCGGAAACAATCGAGAAGTAGCTTTGGACTTCTTCCCTTGAAGATGGACCCCTACCTAGGAAATGGCGGAAAGCCAGTTCTAAGGCTCGACTATTGATAAAAGGTTCAAAGAATTGCTTCCGGTATAGTTCAGATTTGCCCAAACGGCGAACAAACTCCTTCATGGAAATGTTCCCGTTTTTAACTAGAGATTCCAGATAAGAAATCGACAAACCGTAGGCGCGGGTAATGTCACGCTCAAAGATTTGCCGGTAGGCAGCTTTAACTACCTCAGTTTTTTCTGAGGATGACAGACCGGGCTTCATCACAAACTTAGGACGCCGCTCGGCTGCATTAAAGTAACTTTGGGGCAATTGCAGCCCTTGTTGGTCTATGGAAGGCCGTTGCCGCAGTTTATCGGAGGGTGTAGCAGCTTTAAATTCGTTCAGGGTAATGTCAAAGTACTGAGCAACAATCTCCTGTGCCGACTGATCACCTTTGAAATAATCTAGTGAAGCCGCCCGCATTCCCTGGATTGCCACGATGGTGGCATCAGCTGAACAAGCATTTTCAATGACTTCCCGCAAACCTCGAACATTAACCACTAGGATGTTGGGATCACCAGCAACAATGGCGTAAGTGATATAGCGCAACATCCAAGATAGGTCCCGCAAGGACTTTTGCATATTCCTCGGGCCATAGCGGTTGATGTCGATGGGACGGAAACCCGGTGGGGTTGGTCCAGTCGGAGAACTAAACAGAGCGCGGAATCCCCCAAACAATCCACCTCCACTCTCGACAAAGGTACTAGTTCCCAAGGTTTTGGTGTCGGGAACACCTGTAGCGCCAGCCCCTACTAGGGCAGGTGCTTCCTTAGGCTTTTCCAGGAAAGCCATTGGGGAACCACCCACAAAAATCCGGTTAGCCGCCTTGGATACGATTAGGTCTGAGTTTTTGGTGAGCAGATTAGCAATTGCTAAACGCTGTTCTCCGGAACGGAAGTAATCCAGTAGCTCGTTGATCTCTCCATTTCCTAAGAAGCGGTCTTGCTGTTCTGCTTGGATAATGGTTGCCGATGGGACAGTTTGATAGAGTTGCACAGGGGCAACTGAGCTTCCACCACTTGCCTTGACACTCATTGGTTTGTTAAAGCTCCTAAATTTTTATGCTGTCATTGCGGACTTATGCCGCAGTTAATAAACACGTTTTAGACACCCATTTGGTGGGTAGGCATTTGATGTTAGTCCTATCCAATCTCACTTTGGAGCAAGGGATAAGGATAACCTACTAGGTCGTAGGTTCCCTAGAATTTCCCAAAATGGATGTCATTGGTAAACTCGACTAGCTTTTAGATTAAAACTTTTCTGATCTCTACGGTTTATTTATTAAGAATTGTATAGAATTTAGGGGATCGAGTTCAGGATTGATGGCCATTGATCCCAGTAAACCTTTGAGATTATACTTTATTTTCGTAAAAAATTTCCCCGAATAATTAAGTTTTGTAAAGTTTTGTGATGAAAACCTCTCAAGAAACCGCTGCTGCCGTTGAGCGCCTCTACGATACCTACCCTTTTCCCCCAGAACCCTTACTCGATGAGCCACCTCCTGGATACAACTGGCGCTGGAATTGGCGAGCTGCTTATAGTTTTTGTACTGGGCAAACACCCCAAAGAGAGGAGATTCGGATTCTAGATGCTGGTTGTGGGACGGGGGTAGGTACAGAGTATCTAGTTCACCTCAATCCCCAAGCCTCAGTGGTGGGGATTGATCTTAGTGCTGGGGCTTTGAAGGTAGCCCAGGAACGCTGTCGCCGCTCAGGTGCTGATCGGGTCGAGTTTCATCACCTGAGCTTGTACGATGTTGACCAAATCGAGGGTCAGTTCGATCTAATTAATTGTGTGGGAGTGTTACATCACTTGCCAGACCCGATCCGTGGGATTCAATCTATAGCTAAGAAACTAGCACCGGGGGGCTTATTTCATATCTTTGTCTATGCTGAATTAGGACGCTGGGAAATTCAGTTGATGCAGCAAGCGATCGCACTTTTGCAGGGTCAAAACCAGGGAGACTACCAGGATGGGGTGAAGGTCGGTCGTCAATTATTTGAAGCTCTCCCAGAAAACAACCGAATTGTCAAGCGAGACCGGGAACGCTGGGCTTTGGAAAACCATCAGGATGAATGCTTCGCGGATATGTACGTTCATCCCCAAGAGATTGACTATAACATTGAAACCCTATTTGAACTAATCGATGCGGCTGGCTTGGAGTTTCTTGGGTTTTCCAATCCCCGCTACTGGCAGAAAGAGCGCTTATTTGGCAAGAATCCAGAGTTAATGGCACGCTCAGAACGTCTGAGTGAACGGGAGCTATATCGGTTAATTGAATTATTAGATCCCGAACTGACTCATTATGAGTTTTTCCTCACCCGTCCTCCCTTAGAGCGAGTAGATTGGTCAGAGGATAAAGACCTGTTAGCCGCAATTCCAGAACGGCACCCTTGTATGACTGGTTGGCCAAGTAAGTCCCTATTTGACTATGATTACCAGCTGGTTAAGCTATCAGAGGAGGAATTTACGTTTCTCGAAGCCTGTGACGAGAATGGTAGCTCACCCGACGACTCATCCCAAAGCCAAACTGTAGCAGAAATTATTAAGCATGTTAACTTCGATTTAGATGGAGTGCGATCGCTACTCCAACGGCAGTTGATTATGCTCAAAATTGATAGTTGATAATTCAAGCATTCAGCGGTCAGCGGTCAGCGGTCAGCGGTCAGCATTCAGCGGTCAGCGGTCAGCGGTCAGCGGTCAGCAGTCAGCGGTCAGCGGTCAGTGGTCAGCGGTCAGCGGTCAGTGGTCAGCGTGGCACAGTAGGGCATTAGCTGATACGCGACACGCTGATAGCACCTCAAGTAGCGTGCGCGTAGCGCTTAAGCTGATAGCTGATAACTGATAGCTGATAGCTGATAACTGATAGCTCCATCCCTGTTCCCTGTTCCCTGTTCCCTGTTCCCTATCAGATGACAAATGACAAATGCTTGCCCAAGGTTTCAGTAGTTGTACCAATCTACAACGGTGAAGCAGATTTACCAGAGTTAGTCCGTTGTTTACAGGAACAGACCTATCCCACTGACCAAGTAGAGTATCTTTTAGTGGATAATAATAGCAGCGATCGCACTGCCTCACTAATCGAAACTGCCGTTACTGAGGGAGCATCTGAGGGCATAACTTTCCACTACATCCTGGAAGACCAGATTCAAAGCTCCTATGCAGCCCGTAACAAAGGAATTCGAGCAGCCAAGGCGGAAATAATTGCCTTTACTGATGCAGACTGTCGTCCCCAACCCCATTGGTTAGCAGACCTGGTCTCACCCTTTGCTAACGTTAGTATTGGTATTGTTGCTGGTCAAATCATCGGGTTGCCCGGTAAAACCTGGCTAGAAAAACACGCTGAGTACCATAATGTTCTATCTCAGGAACATACCTTAAACAATTCCTATTGTCCCTACGGTCAAACCGCTAACCTAGCAATCCGAAGGCAAGCATTCGAGGAAGTGGGATTGTTCCGTCCTTACCTAACCACTGGTGGTGATGCTGATATGTGCTGGCGGATTCAAAAGCAAAGCAACTGGCAATTACACCTTGCTCCAACCGCTATAGTGGAGCACCGACACCGTTCCACTTTTCGGGAGTATCACAGTCAATGGCATCGCTATGGTCGCTCTAACCGTTACTTACATCAGCTCCATGGTGTGCCCTTGATGCGGGATATTCCACCAAAGGAATATCTGTATCGGATCAGTCGTTGGTTGCTGAAAGAACTACCGCGCAATAGTATTAATGCGATCGCAGGCAAAACCGATCCCATTGAGCTAATCAGCACACCGATTGGTCTGTTTGGAACTTGGGCAAGAGCAAAGGGACAACAGCAAGCCCGGCTGCCAGACAAAGCTGATCAGATAGAGTGGCTTTCCCATGAAACCTGATAGCTGCATCCCGATTCCCGATTCCCGATTCCCGATTCCCGTTCCCCTCCTGGGAGGGGTTAGGGGTGGGTTCCGATTCCCGATTCCCGATTCCCGTTCCCCTCCTGGGAGGGGTTAGGGGTGGGTTCCGATTCCCGATTCCCGATTCCCGATTAATCAGAAATCACTTATTAGGTTCATGTAGGGTGGGCAGTGCACCAGACAGATAATCAAGCTTGCAAAGCCCGTTGGTAGGCACTGCCCACCCTACGATTAATGACAATGGTGCAAGATCTCAGTCTAAATTGCGCTACACTAAGGGTAGTAGGGGTTAAGGAATTAGCGATGTCAGCAAAACTCTTATTGGTAGACGACGAACCAGGAGTAAGGGAAGCGGTCAAGGAGTATTTGGCAGAATTTGGTTTTACTGTACAGGTTGCCAGCAATGCTAATGATGCTTGGCAGATGTTACAGCAGAACACACCCGAACTAGTAATTTCTGACATCATGATGCCCAAAGTAGATGGGTATCAATTCCTACAGCAGCTTCGAGATGACCCCCGTTTTAAAGCACTCCCAGTAGTGTTTCTGACCGCCCGTGGCATGACCTCAGATCGAATTCAGGGTTATCAGGCCGGTTGTGATGCGTACCTACCGAAGCCCTTTGATCCAGATGAATTAGTCGCTATTGTTCAGAACCTCTTGGAGCGTCGCGCTGCTAGCTCTGAAGATAGTGTAGGCAGTACAGAACTTGAAAAAATAGCCAAGCAGGTGGCTGAAATCCGGGCAATGTTAGACCAGAAGCATGGGATTGTCCAAACTCCTCCACCGTTGCGCATTGATTTTACAGCTAGAGAGCAGAGTGTCTTAGATTTGGTTGCCCAAGGGCTAATGAATAAAGAAATTGCCCGACGTTTAGAGACTAGTGTTCGTAATGTTGAGAAATACGTCAGTCGTCTGTTTAGCAAAACCGGAACTAATAGCCGTACCGAGTTAGTTCGCTATGCTCTAGAACATGGTTTAACTAAGTGAAGGTTTAGCCTATCCTTAGGAAGAGCACAAACAGGATTGTCCATCGTGGGATGGGCTTAGGCACGCTTCGGAATATGCGATCGCAAATCGTTTAGGAGTGTGGGCAAATCCGAATGCAGTTAAACCAAGGAATTAAATAGGTATTTTGAAGTGCGGAATGTAGGTTCTAGGTTTTTTAGGGGTTGGCAGAGTATTTTTGAAATTGTTAAGATCCATTAAAGACCTGTCAAATAGTTGGCGTTGCTGAATTAAGGAATGAATGCGCGATCATCTGGTGAAAGTTAAAGCCCCCGTTGGTCCCCCAATTCTGGGGGACTTTTAGAGTTTTGTTCCCCCCAGAATTGGGGGGCTAGGGGGGCTAAACCATACCCAGAATCAGCAACGCCAAATAGTTTGCTATAAATAACATAATCGGGTGTTTAAATATTAAATTCAGGAGCATCTCAGTGAAGTTAATTTCGGTTTTTAACAATAAAGGTGGTGTGGGTAAAACAACTCTTACATATCATTTAGCCTGCGCTTTAGCAGAACTTGGTAAAAAAGTTTTAATGCTTGATTTAGACCCTCAATGTAATTTAACTATTTATGGATTAGATTCAGAAAATTTACATAAAATTTGGCAGGATGAAGATGGATTCATTGATGATTTCAATGCGACCCGTAAGAAATTTGAAGATTCAGATTTTGAATCTTTTAATAGAAATCACAGAACAATTCATTATATTCTTAAGCCTATAGAGGATGGCATAAGCGAGCCACAATCTCTTCCTCGTCCAATTGAAGTAGCTACAAACCTAGATTTAATTCCAGGTCGTCTAACCCTACATATGTACGAAAATAAAATTGCCGAACGCTGGGCTGGTTTATATAGCGGAGAACCACTCTCAATTAGAACCATAACTCAAATTAGAGCTATAGCTCGTAGATATGCTTCCGAAAGTAAATATGACTTTATAATTGTGGATACATCTCCAAGTTTAGGAGCTTTAAATAAGGTAATTATATCTACAGTTGATGGTTTTTTAGTGCCTTGTTTTCCTGATATGTTTTCTTTGTATGGAATTAGAAATATTGGTAAATCTTTACTTGAATGGAAAAAAGATTTTGATACTATTTATACCCTTATTTCTAGTGAAAAAAGAAATGAATTTCCAGAAAGGTTTGTGAGCTTTCTGGGATTTACTATATACAATGCCAAAAAATATTCAGGTCGTACAACCCTCAATCTTGCTCAAGCTGCTTATAATTATGCAAATCGTATCCCTCAAACAGTTAGGGATTATATCAGTTCTGAAGTTCGTCAACACTTAGATGACGAGATGATTGATAATCCGATTGGCGATCAAGAAGTTATGCATACACATAATACATTACCTTCAATGGCTCAAAAGTATAGAGTTCCAATTTGGAAAGTTCCTGATGTAACTAATCTCGAAGGAACAGACAGAAATACAATTATAGGTAATCAAGCAATTTACAAGGCAACAAAAAATGCTTATAAAGTTTTTACTGAAGACTTGCTAAGGAGGATAAATCGTTTGAACACTAATCCTGAAGTGTAACGAAATGCAATCATAAATACCTCGACCCACAATCATCGGAATTGTGAGTCGAAATTATGGCAACTGAGACTGCAACCATAATTTCTCAGCCCAAATTATTTTCAACCATAATCCCCCTCTTAACATTCTTTAAAAACGTGTTCAAAAATACACTTATCTCGGCTGTTGCGTTTGATGACACAAACCCTAGATTGACTCGATTACCTGGCGATACCACTTTTGATTCCTTATTTTTTTGACTTCAAAACTCAAACGTTTAATTCAGACAATACTTTCACCATTAGACTGAGTCTTGCGACCAGCTTCTCTTAAACTAGAGCCACTACATTGAGCGATCGCACTAGCCTCATCCCCAATTATAGGAAATTCACCACGGACAACGGCTGTAGGTTCATCTATCTTCTCTGGTAGGTTTTGTGTAGCTGAAGTGCTAGCTATGTCCGAGTGAGCTAGCTTTAGCGTTCATTGCTCCTAGCAAGCTTGCTGAGATCCGGAAGTTGACTTAAACCCGATTATCCTTTTACATGATTGACATTCCCCGCTCTAAAGCGACGGGTGCGCCTTCATGATAGGGTTTCACCCAGAACTGCATCATCAAGACAGGGATTGAGGACAACAGAAGAAAAAATATCCCTTGACCAATAAATTCCTCAAGCACGCTTATATCCCCGGGATGAATCACGGGGGCTAATGCCATCACGTTCGTCAGTTCCAATAAAATCATATTCCCTTCGGCTAAAGAGCAAACTAGATCACACTTTAGTCAGTATTAACTTAAGTAAAGTTACGTTAAGATACTTTGCATTTTTTTATCAACCTTGGCAAAAGTTTGTTATCGTTCATTATCGGCATACATAACTTTAAGAAAGGACAACAGACATGAAGACTTCTCAAACTCCCAACCATTTGGGTCAATCAGTGGCTTTAGGTCTTGTTTTGGTGGTAGCCAGTGTTGGTATTTTCATCCTGATGATGGTCCAAAGTGGTGCTTTGCAGTCTTAATGATCGTTATCGAGTCTGGGAGCTTGAGGGGAAAAGAATACCCTATCCCTCTACAGGGTAGGGTATTCTTTTCCCCTCAAACAAATGCTTACGGTAGTACGCCAGTTTTTCCTAGCGCTTCTAAATTCTAAATATTGCGATAAAGTTAAACCAGTTTTAGCCGCCATCTGTTTTAATCCATTATGGTTGGCAGGCTATGCGTAAAAGGGTTAAAACTTTTGGATTAAGGCTACCTTACTGTAGGATTCGGCTCCAGCCTTTATGGGTGATTGGTTTTGCATAAAAGGTTTAAGTCTTTTGTAATAAGGCTCCACTATCTAAGATTTCGTTTCCGGAGAAAAAGGTCGATGCCATGCAATTGGGTTACGCTTACAAATTAATTCCGAATCGAACACAAGAAGCTACCATGAACCGATGGTTAGAAATGCTTTTGGCTCAGTACAATTACTTGTTGAGAGATAGAAGCGAGTCTTATGAACAAGTTAAATCACCGAAAATGGGAGATTACTGTGACTTAAAAACTCGTGGAGAGGCGTGCCCATTAACTTGCTCGGTAAATAAGTCAACATCGATCGGATATCCCTGGAAAAAGAGTCAGAAAAACCCTCGAAGAAGTACTTACGAGATTCAAAGTTCAACTCTCCCTACCCTCAAGAAAGAGCGTCCTTGGTACAAAGGGATCAATTCAACTGTTTTGCAACAAATGTTGAGACAGTTAGATGTAGCTTTTTCTAAGTTTTTCAAAGGAGAAGCAAAATATCCCAAACCTAAAAGACGTTCTCGTTTTCGTAGCTTTAAGTACTCACCAGGGCAAGTAAAACTAGATTGCCATAAAATCTACTTGCCAGGTATAGGATGGATGCGTTTTCATAATTCCCGTCCTATTCCAAATGGTTTTACTATGAAGTCCGTGACCGTTCGCCGGAAATCGCGAGGGTGGTTTGTTAGTATCCAGATCGAAGATAAATCCCTACCGTTACCCCCGGTAAAAGCTGCTAATGAAATTACCCCCTGTCGTGTTAAGGGATGTGATATAGGAATTAGAAAGCTTGTTAGTGTTTCTAATGGGGAAACTATTCAGAACCCAGCCAATACCAAGAAATATAAACGTCAATCTAGGCGTTTAAGATTAAGACAGCGATCTGCAAGTCGGAAAAGAAAAGGCTCAAATAATCGTAAAAAGTCATTTAGCAGAGTAGCTTCGTTGCACGATTGGATTACTAACAGTCGTTCTGCATATCATTGGGAAACGGCTAAGAAGCTAACCGACGGAGCAGATGCCCTTGTGTTTGAGGATTTAAACATAAAAGGGATGAAATCCCGTTGTAAGCCAAAACCCAATGAAAATGGTGGCTACGATTACAACGGACAATCGGCTAAAAGAGGTCTTAATCGTGTAATTTCTGATGCTGCCTGGGGTGAATTAGTAAAAAAGGTTGAAGTCGTGGCTGCAAAGTCAGGCATACCTGTGATCAAAGTCAATCCCAGAAATACATCTCAACAATGCCCAAGATGCCATCATGTTAGTGCAGACAATCGAAATGGTGAAAAGTTTGTTTGCACTGAGTGCGAGTATCACGATGATGCTGATGTGAATGGAGCAGTCAACATCAAGAACAAGGGTCTCAAAAAACTGGGCATTGACCCTGCCCAGCTACCTTCGGTGCGAGGGAAAGTCACGCCCACGGAGCTAACAGCCGTCTAGGTTGTGCCTGGGAATCCCCGTCCTCTTAGGTTGGGGAAGTTCAAGGATCAGGCTTGCCATCTCTGGTTCAACTTTCCATGAAACTCAAGAACCCCACCTATAGCGCTATAAGTGGGGCATAAATAAGACATCTACATATATAGATCTAAAAGAAGATTGTTAAGTTATCAAAATTTAACCTTGACATCCTTCATGACTAACCCTTCCGGTCTAAACCGGAAGGGTTATTATCATAAGTTGACCAGAAGCAAACCCGTAGCTTAACATAAGTTAACCAAAATTTATCCCAACTAACCCTTCCCGATTAGCGGGTGTTCATGGTAAAACTCATCAGTAAGTGAACCTCCCAAAGTACACTAACCTGATGACGATGAAAAAATTGACCTTGCTAAAGCAAACTTTGTTCCTCCTTCTTAGCTTATTTTTTTCCGTAGTGGCAACCCCCCTGCCAGAAATTGCTGAAGCAATGCCAACTCTGGTATCTAGCCGACAGCAGTATAATCCACAGCTCAATGACCTTCTTCATCAAGCACGAGAGTTGGTAGATGCGGGTGACTATCAGGGAGCTGTTGCTGTTTACGAAGAAGCAGCTAAGCTGGAACAAGGAAACCCTAAGATTTTTTCGGGCATTGGCTACTTACAAGCAAGTCTGGGCAAATTCCAAGAAGCTGCCGCCGCTTACAAAAAAGCGATCGCACTCCAGCCAGAAAATCCTAATTTCCATTACGCACTGGGTTACAGTCTGGCCAATGCTGGGGACAATGCTGGTGCTGCTACGGCCTATCGTCGTGCCACTAGACTTAACCGGGATAATATTAACGCCTATTTTGGTTTGGCCATTACCCTGCTACGTCAAAAGGACTATCAACGGGCCATAGAAACCTATGAAAAAATCCTGGAAATTGAGCCAGACAACCTAACAGTATACCAGTTAATCGGTGCAGCTTGGTTAGAGCAGGAAAATTCCGAAGAAGCCATAAAAGTGTTCCAAAAGGCAGCGGAAATTGCTCCGAACGAAACCCGTATCCAACTAAGTTTGGGCACAGCTTGGTTGATACATGGGGATGAGATGGCTGGACTGGCGGCTTTTGAAAAAGCGGTGAAATTAGCGCCTCGTAATCCTCAAATTCACCTCCAGATCGGTCAAATTCTCGAATCGAGAGGGAATTTATCCAAAGCCCTCAAAGCATTTCGTCGAGCAGCTTCTGCCAAACCTGATTTAGTAGAAGCACAGGAGTACATCGGGAAAATTCTTCTAGCCCAAGAACAATACGTACCAGCAGTAGTGACCTATAGACGTTTAATTGAACTGGCTCCGAAAAATGCCCAAGCTCACTATAACCTAGGAGTAGCCTTAAAAAAACGTTCTCGCGTCACCGAAGCCCTCACTGCTATCGAAAAAGCCCTAGAACTTTACCAGAGTCAACGGGATAACGAAGGGATTGAGCAGACCGAGTCTCTGCTGAAGCAACTGCAAGAGTTTCTATAAGGATCAGTCAGTGAGGGAATCATATTAAGTCCTGATAATTACCCTTAATCAAAATCTAGCTCATCTGTCCATCTCCCTATCTCCCCATCAATCTCTTTTATTTTAGGTATTCAACCGGACTTGAGATTAGGGGATAGAATTGCTATGCCTCAAGGCAACTTGAGACTATAGGGCATTGCGCGATCGCAATAACGGTACAGAAACTATCAATCCGCACCACTGTCTTGATGCAATAGCGAGTGGGGGAAACCCCCTTTGGCCGACTGCATCGCTTCCGTAAATTTTTGTTAAAGATAACCTAAAAATTCCGTAAACTCCCTGGCTTTCCCAGGAAAATAATAATATATAGGTCAAGTTACTTGACTGCTATCGGTACTCCAGACAACTAGCTAGTTGTGGAGAGGCGGACAGATGAATAATCAGCAAAGTAAGTCCTCAACCAGAGGGCTAGGGATATTGCCCTTAACTGAAAAAGCCCTAACCCTAATCGGATGGGTGGTTATTGCTTTTTCTGGGAACTATGCTTTAGCCCAGATTACCCCGGATCAAACCTTGGGTAATTTTTCTTCAGTGGTAACACCAAATGCAACGATTAGGGGAGAGCCAGGGGATTTGATTGAAGGGGGAGCAGCGCGAGGTAGTAACCTGTTCCATAGCTTTCAAGATTTTAACGTTGGTCAGCTACAGCGGGTTTACTTTGCCAATCCAGCCGGAATCGAGAACATTCTCTCTCGGGTGACCGGGAGTAATATCTCCAACATTCTAGGCACTCTTGGTGTCGATGGTGGAGCGAATCTGTTTTTACTCAATCCCAATGGCATTGTGTTTGGCCAGAATGCCAGGTTGGATGTGGCAGGTTCCTTTTTCGCCAGTACAGCCAATAGTTTAGTGTTCAACAACGGTACAGAATTCAGTGCCACTAATCCACAAGCCCCCCCTTTATTGAGTATTAATATTACTCCGGGATTGCAGTATGGCTTGAATCACCCCAAACCCAGCCAAATCACGAACGCTGGTTATTTAGTAGTCGGGCAAGACCTAACCCTAGCTGCTGGTCAGCTTGACTTACAAGGTCAACTAATTGCTGGGGGAAATTTGACACTCCATGCAGAAGATACAGTTCAAATAAGGGATAGTATCGGGCAACCATTTATTGCCGCTGCTGGCGGTAAGTTATTGATTCAGGGCAATCAAGGGGTGGATATATTTGCCTTGAACCATCCAGACAGTGGTCTTTTTTCCGGTGGAGATCTGGTTTTGCGATCGCAAAATACTGTCGGAGGTGATGCCCACTATTGGAGTGGTGGCAGTTTCCGGATTGAACAGCTCGATGGCAGTCTCGGAGATTTATTTAGTCCCGATGACCCGATTATTCGCTCAGTTGGGGATGTTAGTTTCAACAGCTATCTAGGCACCTCCCTACATATCGTGGCAGGGGGAGCGGTAGATATCGGCTTTGTGATCATTACAGGTAATGAAACAGGTACAGAAGGAATCGACTTTATTTCCGAATCCATTACCTTATCTAATGGCACAGTAGTCGATATTAATGGTCAGGCTGAACCGACTCTTGATATTCGTGCTGGAGTAGATCCGAATCAAGTTGGTATCCCTGGACTTACAGGCAACCAATTCTTGCTTGACTTTTCCGGTGACTTTTTCAATATCTTTGGTACACCCACTATTACCGATACTGCCACCAGTGCAGATATTAAAATCGGCACCATCGCTTTTGCTGATGTCAATTTATTCAACTTGAATATATCTCCCAATAACCTGTTGGCAGGAAAGGTTTTGCTAACCAATCAGTACAAGCCTAATCCTTCACTAGCAGGAGATATTGAAGTTTCAGCTACTCTAGGTTCGTTAGTGCCAACTCTAGCAAATCTAGCCATTCAGAACGGTGAAATATCCAAGGGCGGGTCAGTTACTATCGATTCTCGGGGTAGCATTACTCTCAACGGTATAGTTAATACCATTGCTATTCCAAATAATAATCAGTCTAACTCTTTCTCTGGCAATGGGGGTGATGTCACGTTTTTGGCCAATGATAATATCACCCTCAATCCAGGTTCTTTCATTGCTTCTGCTGGAATAGAGGGAGGTAAGATCACCCTCAACAGCGGTAGCAACTTTTTGCTTGATGACTCTGGTGTTGTTACTGTTACAACTGGGGCAGGTGTAGGAGGAAATTTAATTGTCAATGCCCCTGAGTCAGTGACATTAATTAATAGAGAAGGGTCAGGCTTCAGCAATTTGGGGGAATTGGTCACCAACTTCACCAATTCCAACTTGCTAGAACGGCTCCTAGGTTTCAATGGGTCTGGCTTGGCAACGGTTACAACTGGACCAGGTAATTCTGGGGACTTAACCATTAACACCAGAACCTTGAGTATCCAAAACCAAGCCCAAAACCAAGAATCACGGAGTCTAGCTGGAGCTGCTACTGTCACTTTACGTGATAGTAGTGGCAATAGTGGAAATTTAACTGTTAACGCTGAGTCAGTAGACATTGTCGGCAACGAAACAGCTCCATTTATCCCTACTCCTAACGAACGAGTAGCCTTGGCTATCAGAGCTATTCCCACGGGGTTGACGACTGCTACTAACAGTACTGGTAAGGCAGGGGACTTAACCGTTAATACCCAACGTTTAACGATTGAGAATGGAGCTGGAGTAACCACAGCAACTGTTAACAGAAGGCTAGACAACGCAAAGGATGGGGGAAATTTAACCATAAATGCCACTGAGTCAGTGACATTGTCGGGCAAGGTTACCTTGGCTAGCGCTACCTTGAACTCAGGTGATGCCGGTGAGTTAAAGGTCACAACACCCACACTGACTCTAGAGAAGGGAGCGGTGATTGCTTCTGATACCACTGGTTCAGGGAATGCTGGGGAATTAACGATTAAGACCGAGAAACTTTTAGTACGTGATGGCTCCAGAATTGGCGCAGCAACAGGAAATAGTGGTACGGGAGCCAATATAACAGTCATCGCTTCGGACTTAGTCGAGTTAGTTGGCACTGCTGTCGATGATGAGAATAATGTAGTTCCTAGTGGAATATTCGCTAACTCTCAATTCATTAACGATGAAATAAATCCACTTGGCGATGCTGGCAGCATTAACATTGAGACAGAAAAGTTGATTGTCCGGGATGGAGCAGTTGTATCGAGTTCTACCGAAGCCGCTGGGGCTGGTGGAACGATAACTATTGATGTTAATACTCTCGAAATTACGACTGGTGGACAACTTCGCACCACTGCCTTTGGGGATGGTCGGGCTGGTAACATTACCCTGAATATCGATAACAGGGTGGTGATCGCAAATCCCAATAGCGGACTGTTAGCAGAGACTGAAGGGGCTGGGGCTGGTGGAACGATCACGATTAATACTCAAGACTTAACACTCCAAGATGAAGCACAGATTTCTGCATCTACCTCTGGTACAGGAACGTCTGGAAACATTGTTGTTGAGAATGCTGACTCTGTCCAGCTTGCCGACAACAGCTCAATTTCAACGGAGGTAAAGGCTGGTGCAGAGGTAAACCCTAGCCCAGGGCAGGAAGTGGGTAATATTAATCTAAAAACGCGATCGCTTACTTTAACCAATGACTCTGACATAATTGCCAGCACCTCTGGGCTTGGGAATGCCGGTAGTATCACCATACAAGATGCTCAACAGGTTAACCTTGATCTCAACAGTTCCATATCCACCGCAGTAAATACTGGTGCAGTTGGGAATGGTGGCAATATTGATCTAAAAACCGAGTCCCTATCCCTAGATCACACCTCGACAATTGAAGCAAGTACTGCCGGTACCGGAAATGCCGGTAGTATCAAAATCCCAGATGCTGATTCGGTTAACCTTGATCGGAATAGTTCGATATCGACAGCAGTAAACTCTGGAGCAGATGCTGAAAAAGCCGGTAATATTGATCTAAAAACGCGATCGCTTACTTTAACCAATGACTCTGACATAATTGCCAGCACCTCTGGGCTTGGGAATGCCGGTAGTATCACCATACAAGATGCTCAACAGGTTAACCTTGATCTCAACAGTTCCATATCCACCGCAGTAAATACTGGTGCAGTTGGGAATGGTGGCAATATTGATCTAAAAACCGAGTCCCTATCCCTAGATCACACCTCGACAATTGAAGCAAGTACTGCCGGTATCGGAAATGCCGGTAGTATCAAAATCCCAGATACCGACTCGGTTTCCCTTAATCGGAATAGTTCCATATCCACAGCAGTAAATACTGGTGCAGTTGCCAAAAAACCCAGCAATATTGCGATTAAAACGCGATCGCTTACTTTAAACAATGACTCTGACATCACTGCCAGCACCTCTGGGCTTGGGAATGCCGGTAGTATCACCATACAAGATGCTCAACAGGTTGACCTTGATCGCAATAGTTCGATATCGACAGCAGTAAACTTTGGTGCAGATGGCGATGGTGGGA